>JAFAZL010000045.1 GCA_019239815.1 Acidobacteriota bacterium | reverse complement strand
GGAGACTTGATCGTTGAGATCGATGTGGAAAAGTTTGCCGGCTTCCCAGGCTTGCGCAACGTTGTGGAGGAAATTCAAACCTGCCATGGTTTCGTGCGCAAATTCGGGGTTCACGCCGACCATTTCAGGATGATCGAGCGTCGGAATGAAGCCGAGATAGTGGCCTGTCGTGGCCATATAAATGTCGCCGCGCGGCTCATTGGGCTTGGCTTCCATCGCGAACTTGAAGCGGTATTTCTTGTCGATGTTGTATTCGCAGAGGAAATTGACGGCATCGCGCAGATGCTTTACCGCATCCGCGCCGGGGCGGCACGCGTCGGTCTCGACTCCCTCGCGACCGCCCCACAAAACGAAAATCTTTGCGCCCAGTTCGGCGCCGAGATCCATCGCGCGCATCGTTTTTTGTACGGCGTAGGCGCGCACTTCCGGATCGCTCGCGGTGAATGCGCCGTCGCGAAAAACCGGATGGGTGAAGAGCGAGACGGTGGCCATGGGCACGACGAGTCCGTGCTCTTTGCACGCACGTTTGAAGGAGGCGACGATCGCGTCGCGTTCATGAGTGGTGGCGTCGATGGGGATGAGATCGTTGTCGTGCAGGTTTACGCCCCACGCGCCAACCTCGGCGAGCATCGCGACGATGTCGTTCGGCGCAATCACTGGACGCACGAAATCGCCGAAGGGATCGCGCCCGCGATTCCCTACAGTCCATAAACCAAATGTAAATTTATGCTCGGGCTTTGGTTCGAACGCATTCTTCGCCATGAGGACGCACCTTTCCGCGCATTCCTGCCAAATGCGCGACTCCTTGGTCTTGCCGTGGCGGGCCTCGACACCCGCCACACCACACTGACACTACGCACTGAAGATCGACTTTGTTGCTGGATATACTCGACGATATGCAGCGTAATTCGTCTGCATGACGCGCGCATTTTCGGCGATCGGCTGAACGCGGTGCATCACGCGAACGACGGCGTCGCACGCGGCATCGACCGATGGCCAAATCTTCGCGCCGATACCGGCCAGGATTGCTGCGCCGTACGCCGCGCCTTCTTCGGCTTCGACAATTTCGACGTCGTGATCGTAGACGTCGGCCTGAATTTGGCGCCAAAGTGCCGAGCGCGCGCCACCACCGCCGAGCCGGATACTTTTCACGGGGACCTTCATCTCGCCGAAAATTGTGAATGTGTCTTTCAGGCTGTAAGCGACGCCTTCGAGGATTGCGCGGACGACGTGCGCGCGATTGTGGGAGGCAGTGATACCGACCAGCGCGCCGCGGGCAGTGCCGTCGAGATGAGGCGTCCGCTCGCCCATGAGATATGGGGTCCAAAGCAAACCATCGGATCCAGCTGGAGCGGTTGCGGCTTCGGCAGTGAGCGTCTCGTAGGGGTCGGTGGCGCCGGATTTTTCGGTCGCGGACATGAAGTTGTCGCGGAACCAGCGGAGCGATAGGCCGGCGGCTTGAGTGACGCCCATGACGTGCCAGCGGCCGGGAACGGCGTGGCAGAAGGTGTGGAGACGGCCGCGCGGATCGAGAGCTGGGCGGTCGGTCGCAGCAAAGACGACGCCGGATGTGCCGATGGTCGCACTAACGGCGCCGGGGACGACGATGCCCATCCCAGTTGCACCGGCGGCTTGGTCGCCTGCGCCGGCGACGACAGGAGTGCCTTCCTTGAGTCCCGTCGCGTTCGCTCCTTCGGCGGAGACTTTGCCGCAAACGTCTGGGGATTCGAACACGCGCGGGAGTAACGCCGGATCGATTTCGGCGGCCTGCAAAACTTCCTGCGACCAGGCACGCTTCGCGACGTCGAGCATCAGCGTGCCCGAAGCATCGGCAACGTCGATCGCTTTTTCGCCGGTCAGCCGGAAACGAACGTAGTCCTTCGGCAGCATCACCGAACGAACGCGTTTCCAATTCTCGGGTTCGTTCTCGCGAACCCACAAAAATTTCGTCAGCGTGAAATTCGGCAACGCAGGGTTGCAGGTCAGCTGAATCAGTTTCTCGGCACCGATTTTGCGATTCAGTTCTTCGCACTGCGGCTCGGTTCGAACGTCGCACCAGATCAACGCCGGGCGAACGACGTCGCCGTTTGCGTCGAGCATGACCGCGCCGTGCATCTGGCCGGAGAATCCGACGCACGCGATGTCTTCACTTTTCAGGCCGCTCTGTGCGAGCGCTTTCCGCACAGCAATGCCAGCGGCGCGCCACCAATCTTCAGGACGCTGTTCTGCCCAACCAATTTTTGGAGATGCGAAGGGCTCGTGCTCTTCTGTGGCCGAAGCGACGATGCGACCATCGGCGCGAATAATCAGCGCGCGAGTTCCACCGGTGCCAATATCGATGCCGAGAACGTCGCCGGGCATAGTTCTGACCTAAGACTCCCAACAGCTTCCGATTGGGTTGGGATCGGGGCCCTGAGCGATTCTAGTTCGCTCTCACGAGGACACAAAATCGATTCACCGTTATCGAAAATTGGCTCGACGTCCTGCCACACGCCGTGGAAGGCAAAAATAACTACAAAAATCCCTTGCCGTGTACGTTAACGGTCGTGGTATCGTACCACGCAGTTTTTGGATTGCAAGCATAGAAATCTTGAATGGAGCCTGGAATGCGCTTTTTCGTCCGATTTTGCGCGTGCGCCGGTGTTGTGTTGGCAGTTGCGGGAGGGTTCGCGTGGAGGTCTCGCGTGGCGACCGCGCAAGCGCAGGACGCCACGCCGCCCTATCGCGATGCGAAGCTGCCGGTCCAGCAGCGCATCGCCGATCTTCTGTCGCGCATGACGCTCGAAGAAAAAGTCGCGCAGCTAGAAGGCGCGTGGGAGAACAAATCATTTTTCTCCGATCCGAACCAGCTGTTCGTCGATGACAAGGGCAATTTTCTTCCGGATCACGCG
>JAFAZL010000021.1 GCA_019239815.1 Acidobacteriota bacterium | reverse complement strand
GCGGACCCTCCGCAGGTATGGACCAAGTTTGAATTGGTCTATCAATTGCGGGGCGAAGTGGAAGATGCCGCGGTGAAGCACGCGATTGAACTGAGCGAGGGGAAGTATTGCTCGGTATCAGCTATGTTGACCAAGACAGCGACGTTGAAATGGCGGTATGAGATTCTTCCGGCCAGCGAGTGAAACTCGCGTTCGAGTGGTGTCGCGAACCAGCGCAAAATTCTGCGATGTAACTGACACAGATTGGCCGCATCGATAGTGACACTTGTTGTCACGTGTCCGCGGCATCGCATAGAATTTGGTGTCTCTGCACCGCACGACAACCTCAAGGAGCGCCATGCCCCATCGCATCGCGGCCAAGATTACCGGCGTCGCGGGATATGTTCCGCCGAGAGTAATGACCAACGCGGATTTTGAGAAGATTCTCGATACCAGCGATGAGTGGATCCGCACGCGCACAGGGATTCGCGAGCGGCACATCGTGGAAACTGGCAAGGCGACGTCGGACATGGCGACGGAAGCGGCGAAGCAATTGCTGGCTCAGACGAACACGGATCCGGCGGAAATCGATCTGATCGTGCTGGCGAGCGTGACGCCGGACATGTTTTTCCCGGCGACGGCGTGCCTGGTGCAGGAGCGGATCGGCGCGAAAAATGCTTGGGGATTCGATTTGTCGGCGGCGTGTTCGGGATTTGCGTACGCACTGACCGTGGGCGCGCAGTTTGTCGGGGCGGGAACTCACAAAAAAGCGCTGGTGATCGGCAGCGATTCGATGAGCCGGATTCTGGACTACAAGGATCGCGCGACTTGTATTTTGTTCGGCGATGGAGCGGGCGCGGTGTTGCTTGAACCGGCGAAGGATGGCGAAGGGATTCTAGATTTCCAACACGACATCGATGGAGCGGGCGGTTCGTATTTGTACATGCCGGGTGGAGGGTCGCTGAATCCTTCGACGCACGAGACGGTCGACAAGAATATGCACGTAGTGCATCAGGATGGGTCGCAGGTTTTCAAGTATGCGGTGCGGCGAATGGCGGAACTGGCAGCGGACTTGCTGCGGAGGAACGGATTCACGGGCGACGACCTGGCGCTGGTGGTGCCACATCAGGCGAATCTGCGAATCATTCGCGCGATGCAAGAGAGATTGGGCGTGGATGATTCGAAGGTGATGGTGAACATCGATCGTTATGGGAATACGACGGCGGGGACGCTTCCGCTGGGAATGTGGGATGCGATTGCGCAGAAAAAATTGAAGAAGGGCGACTTGGTCTTGTTGGCGGCGGTGGGCGCGGGGTATACGACGGGCGGAGTGCTGTTGCGGTGGGCGATGTAGGAGCGGTGACTGGTGACTGGTTACTGGTTTGATGTGGATTAACGATCGACGTCTCTGATCGGATTGAATCTGTGTTTTGTAGTGCTGGGGGCGCAGCATGTTGCGCCCCCAACATTTTTTGATGCCGTCGGATGATGTCGTGCTACTGGGCGGCGGCTCTCGCGAGATTCTGATTTTCGGCCTTCCAGCGCATCGCGGCGTAGATCCGATTGCGGCCGCTGGGATGGTCGAAGAAAATCCACTCCTCGATCGGGCCTGGATTCATCTTGCGATATTCACCGAGATGGATCGCGGCTTGTGCGGCGCCGTCGGGCTGCCGACTGGCGTTCAGACCAAAGATGTCCGCCTCGGCTTCGCCTGTGCGGATCTGCGTGTTGATGATCGGCGTCAAGACAAAGAAGAAAACCGAACCATAGAGAAGAACGAGCGGTATGACGGCCACGTCATCGACGCCGCGAATCTGCCAGCGCTCGCCCCAGCGCGCGAGTGCGAAGTTGAGAAACCAATACAGCGAACCAAAGAAGGTCACGAAGACGATCGCAAAAAAGAGCATCGATTTGTCGACGTGATGGAGGACGTAGTGACCCATTTCGTGTCCCATCACCCACTGGATCTCTTCCTGCGAACCGCGGCGCAAAAGGTTGTCGTTGAGAGTGATACGCGTGGTGCTGCCGAAACCGCTGACGTTGGCGCTCATACGCTTGCTCTGGCGCGACGCGTCGCTCTGATAGACATCGTGCGCCGGAATGCCATTGGCGCGGGCCATGCTGAGGATCGGCTGGATGACGCGCGAGTCGTCGAGACGCGTGATCTTGTTGAAGATCGGCACAAAGAAAACCGGGGCGATCGCGATGACGATAAGGTTGAAGACGACGGACACGACGGAGCCCCAGATCCACCAACTGCGCGGCAAGTTTCGTGCAATTCCCAAGAGAATCGTGGCGAGAAGACCACCCAGGACGGTGACGAGGAGAAACATTTTGAGTTGCTCGCTCATCCACGGACCGAAGGTCTGGTTGGCGAGTCCGTAGCTGCGTTCGCGGACGTAACCTTCGTAGATCATGAGTGGAAGACCGAGGACAAAACTGACGACCGAAAGTTCAAACCAAAAGATGAAAGTCTGTATCGGTTTGAAGCGAGTGATACGTTCGGCAACGTCGCGCATTGCCGCAGACCAACGGAACCTGAGAATCACGGTGTAAATGACTGCGCCGAGAAGAAAATCCCAGAGAATCAGCCAGTAACCACCTTCGAAGTACGAGTCGGAATGGGAAGTCGAGCCGGGCGGGATCTGCGCGAGGTAGGCGTTTGTCGCTGCTTCGGCATTGAAGTGCGGGCCGGGTTGAGCTTCAGCAGGAATCGTAAGGACGGACGGCATCGCGGTTGTGGGCTTTGCTTCGACGGCGGCGGAGTCTTGTGCAATTGATGGGTATGCCGCCAGCAGAATGACAAAGCAAAGCAATAGCGGGCAGATGCATTTTGAACGGATCATTTTTTCCTCGGGCTGACGTTTGTGCTGGGCGGTATACGGGCGAGGGGAAAGGAAAGTTTCAACGGGTATGACAGCGGCGGCGCGAACCGAGCCGACGTTTCGTGGAACGTCTTAGCGCTCCGTGACGCGCTGAAGCGCGGCTGCCTGCCTTATTCATAGCGGAGCGCGATGACCGGGTCGACGCGGGTGGCGCGCGCCGCGGGGATGGCGCAGGCGGCAACGGCTACGCAGAGCAGAACTGCGGAGACGGCGAGGAATGTACGCCAATCATTGGGAGTTACGCCGTAGAGAAGCGAGCTCATCAGGCGCGTGAGTAAAAGGCCGCTCACGACGCCGGCCAAAATTCCGAACGCCGCCGTTGTCGTCGCTTCGCGCAGCACCATGCGCAAAACGTCGGGGCGCTGGGCGCCCATTGCCACACGTATGCCGATTTCACGCGTGCGCTGCATGACCGAGTAGGAAATCACACCGTACAAACCGATCACGGCAAGAATCAGGGCGAGCCCTGCGAAGCTGCCAATGAGCAGAGACGGGTAGCTCCGCAGAAAAACCGATGGGGCTTGCTGCGCAACTTGCTCGAGTGTGCGCGGCTGCACGAGCGGGAGCTGCGAATCGAGATTGTGCAGGATTTCCCGGGCGGCACCCACCGCGGCGAGCGGATCTCCGTTGGTGCGAATCAAATAGCTGAGATAGGTGTCGGCGCTGCGCTCGTTGAGCTCAAAAATCACAGCGGGAGGCGGCTGATCGAGATCAATCAGAGCCGTGTCGGCTACGACGCCGATGATACGGCGATAGGGCGATTTCGGATCGTAGGTGTAGCGCACGCGCTTGTCGAGAGCGCTTTCGCCGGGGAAATAGGCCTTCGCAAAGGCGCGGCTGACGACTACGACTTCTTCCGCGCCTGGTTTGGCGTCGTCCTCAGTGAAGTAGCGGCCTTCGGACAGCGAGATTCTTAGGGCGGAGAAATAGCTGCGGCTTACTTCCGCGATGTTGCATTCGTCTTCCTTGCCGAGGAATTTCGGACGGCCTTCGATGAGGAATCGAATCGTGGAGCCGTTGTTCGTGGCCGGAATCACGGTGGTAGATGCAACATCGAGTACACCCGGAACATCACGGAGGCGGGCCCGAAATTCGCGACCGAACTTGTCGGCGCTGGAATTCTTGTTGGGATCGTCCTTGTCGTTGGGATAAGTGCTGTCGG
>JAFAZL010000004.1 GCA_019239815.1 Acidobacteriota bacterium | reverse complement strand
TCCATCCAGGAATTCAACCTCATCACGAACAACGCCTCGGCCGAATTCGGCAACTACATGGGCGGTATCGTGAGCGCGACGCTGAAATCGGGATCAAATTCATTCCACGGCGACATCTGGGAGTTCTTCCGCAACGATAAGCTGAACGCAAATCAGTGGGAGAACAAAATCAACCCGAGTTCGCCGGCAATTCCACGCGCTCCAGTGCGCTGGAACATGTACGGCGGCACGCTGGGTGGACCTGTGATCAAGGACAAGCTGTTCTTCTTCGTTGACTATCAAGGACAGCGCTTTGACCACCCGCCGGCGGGCAGCTTCATTACCGTATTTACTCCGGCCGAGCAGGCGGGCGACTTCAGCGCGCTGCTGCCAAAGATTCAACTCTACAACCCGTGCGCCGGCACGAGCGGCCAGAATGGGACGCCGTGCGTAGCGGCGGCGGTCCGTAGTCCGTTCCCCGGCAACATCATCCCTGCCAGCATGATCAGCCCGGTTGCAGCAGCGTTGTTCGCTTCGCCGCTCTATCCGAAGACGGTCAATGGCAACCTGACCAACAACGCGCTGCAGGAAATTTCGAATCAGTACAACTCTGACCAGGGCGACGTCAAGATCGACTACGACCTGAACAGCAAGAACCGCATTTCTGGTCGCTTCACTCGCGCGTTTCAGAACGATCCTGGAACGAACTCCCAGCCGCTGCTCGCCAACGGTTTGGCGACAGCGCCGATCTGGAGCGCTGTTGGCGACTGGACGCACACGTTCACGAACGCTGTGAACGACGTGCGTTTCGGTTGGAACCACGTCATCCTGAACACGGGTTCGACATGGGACTCGCAGGTAGGCACGTTCGGGGAATCCATCGGTATCGCGAATTCTAACCCGGGTGGGGTTGTCGGACTTCTCGGTATCGGCCTCAATGGCGGCAACGCCGAAGGTCCCTCTAACGGAACGTTCACCAACCTCGGAAACAGCCTGGTCACGCAGAGCTTCAACAGTACCGTGTATCAGGCCGACGACACCGTCAGCCTTACGCGCGGACGACACAACTTCAAGTTCGGCGGCTTGCTCCAGTACGACGCGATCAAGGTGTTCTACTCGGGGAACAGCGGCGAACTCGGGAACATCGTGTTCGGTCCGGACTATACGTCGTCAGCTGCCACTGGCGCCCTTGCCAATACCGGAAGCGGCGGCGCCGACTTCTTCCTCGGCTTGCCGACAGCGTTTGGTCGCGGCTTGAGCAGCGGGTCGTGGACGCAGACGTCGAACGTGTTCGGCGTATTTGGCCAGGATACCTGGCGCGTCTCAGACCGCCTTACCTTGACGTTGGGATTGCGCTATGAATTCCACACGCCGTGGGTCGAGACCAACAACCAACAAGACAACTACGACATTCAGACCGGCCAGGTTTTGTACGCCGGAGTAGATGGCGCGAGCCGCTCTCTCTATCGCGGATCGTACGGTGCGAAAGACTTCCAACCGCGTATCGGTTTCGCTTACACCCCGGGATGGTCAGGCGGGCACACGGTTTTCCGTGGCGCGTTTACGATCTCGGACTACCTGGAAGGAACCGGAACGAACCTTCGCCTCCCGATCAACGCACCGTTTAATGGTGGCGCGACAGCGGGCGGCGAATTCCAGACTGTCTATCAAAACCAGGCGTTGCCGAGTACTACAGCGTCTGACGGACTCATCGTACCGCCATCGACCGGGCTCTCCTGCCCGAACTTGTCCTGCTTTACCGGGAAGATCTTCCGGTTGTGGGATCAGAACGTGCAGCCGGCGATCGACGATCAGTGGAACCTGACGGTTCAACATCAGTTCAAGGGCGAGACGACGGTGCAGGTCGGCTATGTCGGTCAAGTGGCGTACCACCTGATGGTGCCGTTCAGCTATGGACAGTTGGAGGTCGCTCCAGCAGGTTCCTGTGCTAAGGCGCCTTGCACAGACCCAAGCCCATTCTTCGCGAATAACCCCACGCTGGGAACGCTCATCGGCAACACCAACGTTTCGGGTACTCAATCGAACGGCCGCATGATGTACAACGCATTGCAGGCTGTATTGAAGAAGAATATGGGACATGGCCTGGAATATCAGGTGTCGTATACCTACGCCAAGTGCATGTCCAACAACACCGGTTACTACGGCACGTGGTCGAATGCACGCGCGTCGAACACAGCATCGCCCTACTGGCAGAATGTGTATGACCCACAGGCCGAATGGGCGCCGTGCTATTACGACGAAACGCACAACCTCACTGCATACGCCGTGTACGACCTGCCGGTCGGCCGTGGCCGTCAATTCGGCAACAACATGGGCCGCGCAGTGGATGCAGTAGTCGGTGGCTGGCAAGTCAGCCCGATCATGACACTCCACACCGGCTTCCCCATGGCGCTCTACACTGGCGCTACGGACCCAACAGGTACCGGCTCTCGCGGTCTGCGACCGGATTGCAACGGCACCAACACTGTGTTCGGCCGCCAGAACGCGACGGCTGCACAGGGCGGCGGTTTCCAGTGGTTTGATCCGACCAACTACACCGACCCAACAACAACCTTCGGAACGTGCGCCCCGCAGCTAGGCGGATTGCGCGGTCCGGGCTTCTACAACTGGGACATCAGCGTGCATAAGGACTTCCACGTGACGGAACGCTTCAAATTGGAGTTCCGTGGTGACTTCCTCAATGCGTTCAACCGCGTGAACCTCGCGGCGCCGAACACGACTGTGCAGCAGGACAACACGGGCGTGATCAACGTGTCTCAGCCAGCGCGAAATATTCAGTTCGCGTTGAAGCTCTACTACTAACTGAAACCACGTACAATGAGGCAGGCGCCCAAACGCCTGCCTCATTTTTTATTTATGCCGATTGTTTGGCCCCTTAAAGATTGAAACGCGGAGTTATGTAGGCACCGTGCAGACCTCACGAATTTCGATGATTGCGGTGGCAGCGATTGGATTGGCAGTCTCGCTGGGAATCCTCGCCAGTTCCCTTCCCGCGGGACAGCAATCGCAGTCGCGCCCACCTGCGGCAGGGGGGGCAACATCGGGCGCCCCTACCATGACCGTCGACAAAGCGATCGCTCTGGCGGAGCAGGGACATTGCA
>JAFAZL010000925.1 GCA_019239815.1 Acidobacteriota bacterium | reverse complement strand
ACACCGAGCGACCCGTGCGTTATGACGTTACGGCGCGCAGCGACAGCACGCGCATTCGCTATCCGGAAGGAATGAGCTGGCTCACCGCCGGCGCGCTGCGCCTCACGGGCACGACCGATGGCGGATTGCTCTCGGGCCGCGTGACCGTGGAGCGCGTAACGCTGGCGGGCGGGCTCGAAGTTGCCGGCTCGCTTTTCTCGACGAAAGAGGGAATCAACGGCCCTTCGACGAGTTCGCCGTTTTTGCGCAATTTGCAATTCGATATTCAGGCGGTGTCGACTCCCGATGCGCGCATGCAGTGGCCCGGAGCGGAGCTCGAGGCGGAAGCGGATTTGCGCGTGCGCGGCACGTGGGAGCATCCGATCATCCTCGGGCACATCCACGTGCTTTCGGGCGATTTGCTGTTTCACGGAAATCGCTATCGCGTGGCGCGCGGCGACATCAATTTTGCGAACCCGTTCCGGCTTGATCCGGTCGTGAACGTCGAAGCCAGCACGACGATTCAGCAGTATGAGATCACGCTGAACTTCAACGGACCCGCCAGCAAACTCACGCTTGCATATCGGTCCGATCCGCCGCTGCCGGCGCAAGACATCGTGACGCTCCTTGCGCTGGGGCAGACGAGTACGGAAGGAACGTCGCGCAGCGCGGGAAACTCGCAAAGCACCGCAGGCGCGACGGCCCTGCTGTCGGAAGCGGTGTCGAGCCAGGTCGGTGGCCGGCTTGAGAAGCTGTTCGGGATTACGAATTTCCGCGTCGATCCGGCCCTGGTTGGCGTCGGCTCGACGGGCACGGGGCAGAACGCCGCGGCGCGCGTCACCGTGCAGCAGCAAGTCACTCGAAACATTACGATTACCTATATATCGAACGTCGGGTCCACGCAGGAGCAGGTGATTCAGGTCGAATACAACGTGAACCGGAATATCTCGATCGTGGCGCTGCGCGACTACAACGGGACGTTCGGTATCGACGTCAAGATCAAGAAGCGCTTCCCGTAGGCCCTAGCGGAAGAGAATTCACCACAAGGTTCGCAGAGCGTACAAAGTTGGATTCCCAATTTGGGACGTTGCGGGTATACCCCCGGTGTTTTTCTAAAGAGTGTGTAAGTGGTTCTTTTTCAGTGGATTTGGGATCTATGAAGAATAGGAGTGTGCAAGAGGCTGAATTTATTGGGGTTGCGCCAAGTCGTAAGTCGAAGGCTTCTCGTGATTTTCGAAGAGATACGAGCGCAATTTTCTATAAGCGGTATTTTAGCAGAAGGTAAACATTTGTCAAGAGCCGATTAGGATGAGGCAGCGCTTCAGGGGAAGAAAGGAATGAAAGGACTGGGTAATGGGTGCAGAGGGCGAGAGCGGAGTCACGGGCGAAATGTAGGGGCGGAAAGCAAAAGGCACCGCTTTTGGCGGCGCCTTTTGGGGGACTGAACTGTCGGGGACACGACAGTCCAGGAAGAGTGCTGTTGCTGGAACTAGCCTAAATTCAAGACCTTACTGCTGGTCCACGCTGGCGAAGGAATCGCCCTGGGCCTTGGACACCTTGCTCTTGAGAGCGGCGTTCTGGGCCGTGGGCTGAGACTTCGCTGGGTTGACTGGAGCGCTGGCGTTGATCCCGGCGTATTCGCTGGGGAGGTCGCGCAGCACGTCGGCAGCGACGCGGGTGCTGACCTTCTGGTTGGCGGCTTCGATTTCCGCCTGGATTTTCGGCGATTCGGCGGCAAGCTTACGGCCGAGCGGCGAGCTGTAGAACTGAAGCAGTCCCTTGATCTCGTCGTCGCTAAAGTGCTTGTCGTAAATGCCGGCGACCTGGTTGGTCACATCGTCGGTGTTGAACTTCTTCTGATAATCGGCGACGAAAGCGTTCACAAACTGCTGGCCCTGCTGGCTTGCCGGCAGAGTTGCGACCAAATTCTCGCGGAGCTGCTGAGCTCCCTTGGACGCGACATCCTGCGCCATCCGGCGCGCCCCCACCAATTCCATCAGCGAGCGAATATCTGCATCCTTAACGGGATCAATATGTTGGATCCCCGGCTTATTCGCGACGCCTTCCGCCTGCGTCTGTGACGCACCTTGAATTGCGATCAGAAACGCCCCCACATAGATCGCAGCGAGCACTAAAAATGCCTTCATGACCTTCCCTTCCTCCCACGGCGGTTGTTCGTATCTGCCGCCAACGCAACCAGTCTAGAAAACCCAGGATTTTAGCGATGCGGTACGCGGGACCAGTTTTCGGGCCGAGTTGCAAGTACGAATGGCCACTGCCCGTTCGCTCAGGAAATCCAAATGTGGGTGTGAATCATCGAAAAGGCGTGGATTATCAAAGCGTTGGGGTTCCCCGGGCGCGTGGGCACTATGCTATTTTGGTGGGGTCCCTCACCTGAAGGTTTTGCCCTTTTCTATGCCCGAATCGATCGATGCACTGCTGAAGTGGCGCGCAGAATTCCCGATTCTCGAGCGCTCCACCTACATGATCAGCAACTCGCTGGGAGCGATGCCCCGCGCGGTTTAT
>JAFAZL010000574.1 GCA_019239815.1 Acidobacteriota bacterium | reverse complement strand
GCCGCTCCCGGGTGACTTCAGGGTAGGAGCCATCCCGAGACAAAGGAGAACCGAGCATGAAGCTGCAATTGCTGGCCGCCGTGAGGCCACACATGAATTTGACCGCGTTGCGGTCGCAAACCCGTTCGATCGCGCAGCGCAGCAATTGGCTGTGCGCTGCGTTGCTGGTCGCCGCCGCCGCTTTCGCTATCGTTGCGCCTCCGCGCGCTGCCGCGCAGATGGATGGCGCAGTCAGTGGCAACGTGCTGGACGTCGCCGGTAAGCCTTGGGTCGATATGACCGTCAACGCGACCAGCGATCAGGGCGCCAAGCTCACCGCGAAGACCGACAAGGACGGCCACTATTCCTTCCACAACATGCGCGCCGGAGTCTACAGCTTCACCGTTGAGCTGCCGGCGCCGAACAAGCCGTATGAGTTCGCGCAAATCAAGGTGGGCAGCGGCGAAACGCCGAATGTGAACGTTAACTTCAAAGACGTCCTTGCCAAGCAAGGTGCCGCTGCGACAGAGCAGGTGAAGAAGCAAGAAGAAGAGAAGCAGAAATTCGCAGGCATGAAAGGTCACTTCGACGCTGGTATCGCCGCGTTGACGCAGGCCCAGACGGCCAAGGCTGACATGGCGAAAGCTCCGGCCGACCAGCGCGACGCGATGAAGACGCAGGTCACCGATCTTTCCGGCAAAGCGGTCACCGAACTGGAAGCCGCGAAAGCCGGCGCTCCTGAAAAGGATCAGAACCTCCACTTGATCTGGGCGCGCCTCGGCGATGCGTACGACATCGCGGGCCGTCCCGATGACGCCGCGAACGCCTACAAACAGGCCGTCGCGTTGAAGCCGACGCCGGGCTACTACAACAACCTCGGAGGCATCCTCGGCCGCGCGGGCAAGATCGACGACGCGATGGCGGCATACCAGAAGAGCGCAGAGCTCGATCCGCCAAACGCGGCACAGGCGTATCGCAATGCCGGCATCACGCTCTACAACGTCGGCAAAATGAAGGAAGCCGTTGAGCCGCTGAAGAAAGCGACCGAACTCGACCCGAAGAGCGCGCAGGCGTGGTATCTGCTCGGCGCTTCGCTGGTCGGCGCAATGGAATACAAGCAGAAGGGCGACAAGATGGAAGTCGTCGTTCAGCCGGGTACCGTCGAGGCCTATCAGAAGGCGGTCGAACTCGATCCGAACGGCCCATACGGTCAGCAGGCGAAGCAAGGACTTGAAGCGCTCGCCCAGATCGCGCCGGGCATCGATACCAAGACCAAGACCGGTAAGAAGAAGTCGTAGTCGATATCTTCCCTGACTCTTCGAGGCCGGTTCTGCGAGGAACCGGCCTTTTCTGTTTTCCTTCACGCTGAATTTCATCGCTCGACGTGCTGGCCTAGTCGTTTCGGCTCGCGCTATCCTGCAACCAGCAGTGCGTGAGGGTATTCCGCGAAGTGTCGATCTCTCAGTCGTCCTCCAATTCAGCCGAATGGCGCGTCTTGCTCGACTGCGCGAATGCCAACGTCACTCTTCTCGCTCTCCATCCAGACCAAACATCGTCGCTCGATTGGCAGCGGCTGCTCGCAGTCGCGAACGATCAAGGCCTGCTGCCGCTCTTAGCGCAAAAACTTTCCCACGCCGAACCTGGGGTCATTCCATCTGAAGCGCAGCAAACGTTGAAGTCGCATTCCCGCGAACAGACAATTTTCGATCTGCGCATGTTGGCCGAAATGTACCGCATCCTCGATCGATTCGCGTCGCAGGGCATCGCGGTGATGATAACGAAAGGCCCAGTGCTGGCGCAGCGCTGCTATGGATTTTCGTTCGCGCGCCAGTATACCGACCTCGATTTTGTCTTGCATGATGCCGATGTTTTGCGCGCCACAGAAACGCTCATCGGACTCGGCTACGATGCTAAAGTCCCGCCCAGCGCCATCCAATCGAAGAAGCCCGCGGGCGAGTACGCCTTTACGCAGCTTTCGACCATGCTTCTCGTCGAGTTGCACACGGAAAAGACATTTCGCTACTACCCGAAGCAGCTTTCGGTGAGCCAGCTTTTGGGTCGCAAAGCGAGTGTGCGCCTGGGTGAGCAGGATGTGCCGGCGCTCTCGCTCGAAGACGAACTGCTCCTCATCTCGATTCACGGCGCGAAACATTTCTGGGAGCGCCTGCTATGGATCGCCGACGTCTCTGCGCTGATCGCGCACAATCCCATCGATTGGGATCGCGCAACAGCCATCGCTCACGGGGTGGACGCGCAGCGCATGCTGCGACTTGC
>JAFAZL010000040.1 GCA_019239815.1 Acidobacteriota bacterium | reverse complement strand
CAGGCTCCCATCATCGTGAGCGTTGGCCGCGGTATCAAAGCTCCGGAAAATATTCCCCAAGCCGAGGCTCTCGCCAAAGCCATCGGCGGCGAAATGGCCGCTTCCCGCCCCATCTGTGACGAAGGCTGGCTCCCGATGGAGCGCCAGATCGGCAGTTCCGGCCAAACCGTCGCGCCGAAGCTGTATCTCGCGCTCGGCATCAGCGGCGCCATCCAGCACGTCGTCGGCATGAAGGGCGCGCGCACCATCGTCGCCGTCAACAAAGATCAAAACGCCCCCATCTTCGAAATCGCCGACTACGGCATCGTCGCCGACATCTTCGAAGTCATGCCCGCCCTCACCGAAGCCCTCGAGAAGGCAAAGTCGTAAGCTCCGTGCGCGCACTTTTCTAACTGGCGTTGTATATTCAATTGAGTATGAAATTTGAAGACTACAAGATTATTTTCTATCGACAGGATGATGGATTCTGGGTCGCCGAGATTGAGGACATCGCTGGCTGCTACGCTCTAATGGAAACCCGCGAAGCCGCCCTGAAAGAACTTCCCAAAGTCTTCGACATGATCGCCTCGGAAAATCTTGCTTCTCTGTGAACTCTGAGTTCTCTGTGGTGAATCCGCCTTTTCTCTTTCGCCCGCTTCGCGATCTGCAAACCTCGCAAATTCCCCCGTTTTGCTAAACTAACGTTATCCCATGACCGTTCAACGTGAACAGCTCGAAGCCGATGTCCTGATCGTCGGCGCCGGACCCGCAGGCCTGTCCTGCGCCCTCCACCTCTCCAACCTCATCCAGAAACACAACGCCGCGAACGCCAGTTCCCAACTCTCCACCGAAAATATCTACGTCCTCGAAAAGGGCCGCGAAGTCGGCGCTCATCAACTCTCCGGCGCCATCATGAATCCGAAAGCGCTCGCCGAACTCGTCCCCGACTTCGAAAAATCCGCTCCGCTCGATACGCCCGTCACCGACGACGCAGCTCTTTTCTTCTCGCAAAACTCCTCCATGCGCTTTCCTATCACCCCGCCGCCCTTCAAAAACAAGGGCAACTACGTCGTCTCCCTCAACAAAATTGCAAAGTGGCTCGGCGGCCTCGTCGAAAAATCCGGCGTCAACCTCTTCACGCAATTCGGCGGCGCCGAACTCATCTACGAAAACAACGGCATCGCCGGCGTCATCACCGAAGACAAAGGCATCGACAAGAACGGCAAGCCCAAAGACAACTACACGCCCGGCTACGAACTTCGCGCCAAAGTCACCGTCCTCGCCGAAGGCACGCGCGGCTCGCTCACCAAGAAACTCGTCGAAAAATACAAGCTCGACAACATCAATCCGCAAATCTATAGCATCGGCATCAAAGAATTGTGGGACGTGCAGCCCGGCCGCATTCAGCCCGGCTACGTCGCGCACACACTCGGCTGGCCCGTGGCGACCGACATGTACGGCGGCGGCTGGATTTATGGCCTATCGAACAATCGTCTGTCGATCGGCCTCGTTATCGGCCTCGAATATGCCGATCCACAATTCGACCCGCACGAAGCATTTCAGAAGTGGAAGACACACCCGCACATAAAAAAAATTCTCGAAGGCGGCAAACTCGTGCGCTACGGCGCGAAATCTCTCCCCGCCGGCGGCTGGTATTCCATGCCGCGCAATTACGTCGACGGCGGCCTCATCATCGGCGATTCCGGCAGCTTCCTCGATTCCCAGCGCCTCAAAGGCATTCACATGGCAATAAAGTCCGGCATGCTCGCCGCCGAAACAATTTTTGAAGCGCTCAAAGCCGGCGACACATCCGCGAAAACGCTCAGCGCCTTCCCGAAAAAAGTCGAAGCTAGCTACATCAAGAAGGAACTCTGGCAGGTCCGCAATTTCCATCAGTCATTCAAATATGGCCTCTACGGCGGCCTGTTCCACACCGGCCTGCAATTCATCACCGGAGGCCGCGGCCTCATCGATCCGATGCACGCCGAAGCCGGCTACAAGCACTATCACCACATCGACGGCCATCCCGCGCCCGCGCGCTTCAAAGGTGACGGCAAACTCACATTCGATCGCCTCACCGATGTCTATCACTCCGGCACGCGCCACGAAGAAGATCAGCCCTGTCATCTACACGTCAACGATCTCAACATCTGCGCCACGAAATGCACCGTCGAATACGGCAACCCCTGCCAATATTTCTGCCCCGCCGCCGTCTACGAGCCCGTCACCGAAGCCGGCAACTTTAAACTCAAAATCAACGCCGCGAATTGCGTCCACTGCAAAACCTGCGACATCGCCGATCCATACCAGATCATCGATTGGGTCGTCCCCGAAGGCGGTGGCGGCCCCAACTACGAAGGCATGTAATCGCCGCGATTTCACTTTTCAAAACAAAAAGAAAATGGGCTGCCAACCGCGGCGGCCCATTTTTATATCGGACTGAACGGCGCTCTACGGCAGCAATCCATACACATCGAGCTCGCCAAACGTCGTCCCGCCGCCGACGGTGTTGTCGCTCCCGCGCGTCCCGATGTAAACCTTGCCATTCGCGACGGTCGGCACGGTGAACTTCACGGCGTTCCCCGCCGGGTCGCGACTCACATTCTGCGAGCTATTCCACAGCTCGTTGCCAAGATTCGTCGCATCATATGCGTGCAGGATTGCAGGCCCTGCCGCGGCCGTCCCGTTGTCACTCGTTCCATACGCCCCTGTGTCGATCGCCCAAACGATTCCGTTTGCCGTCGCGGATGATCCCGAAATCGACGGTGTCGCCCCAGCGAATCCGAATCCCGTCGGCGTCGCCGAAGCCGCTGTCGTGTTGAACATTCCACTCGACGTGTTGAACGTAAATACCTGCCCCGGTTGCGTATCGCCTGAAGCACCGTAGTCCGACGCCACGCCGAAGTAATAAAGACTGTTGTTCCAGAATGCCGGCGTCGAAAACGAATGCGGGGCCGAACTCGGAGTCCACTCCTGAGTCACGCTGTCACCGGTCGTGTTGTATTTCCCCATGTTGTCGCGGCTGATCAGATAAAGCGTGCCCGATTTGCTGCCGCCAACGAGAAAATTCCCGCCGCCGGTTCCGTCGATCAACACCGAAGTTCCGCTCGCGCCCGCGTCGTTGTCGCCTGAATCCAGCGCAGACTGATTGAACGGCGTGAAGTAATCCACCACGCCGAGGTTCGGTGCGCTCAGCTTCATGTAACTGTCGCCAAAATCAGCAGGCAACGTGGATGAGCCGCTCGTGCCGTTAAATCCGCCATTGCCCGATATCACGTAAATATTTCCCGCTGAATCGAATGAAGGCGCGCCGCCAGACATCCATATTCCGCCTTGGCACGTATTCGGATCATCGACAAACACCGTCGGAACGGCCGTCAGATTCCCTGTTTGGTAGCCTAGAATCCATCCCTCATACGTTCCTTGATCGCCGTGTGATCCCCACGGGATGTACACCATCCCGTTCGACAGGGCGAGCGCAGCCCGCTGATTCTCAGTAAGCGCATTGAACGTATCCGTGGACCCTCCTTCGCATGTGCCCGGGAAAATTGCCGCAATTGTCACAGGTGAATTTGTCGCTTCTGCGCCCGTTGTCAGGCTCAGGGCATGCAAGCGTTGAACGTAGTTCGCGCTGGACGTTTTGCTCTTCGTCACCAGGTAAATCGTCTGTGTCGAAGAATGGATCACAGGCGTTCCTAGAATGCCGATGTCTGGGAAAATATCCGCTGTCCCGACGTCTGAACTGCTGCCCCACGTTTCGCCGGCTCCAAGAAGCTGTTTGTTCCAATAGGTCTTGCATGGGTTCAGATCCGC
>JAFAZL010000541.1 GCA_019239815.1 Acidobacteriota bacterium | reverse complement strand
GAATCAAGTGTAGGCAAGCCAGACTGGACCTAGCACTTAAGCGAACCAGCGGCGTGATTGATGTTATTAGACTGCACTACAATCGGAGTGATTGGCAGGATCCCTTGTCGCTGAAAACGCCAAGGGAGCCGCCGAAGCGGCTCCCTTGGCATATTTTTCTTTGACTAGTGTTAGAAGGTGAATTTCACCTGCAGGCGGATCGAGCGGCCTACCTGATAACGATCCGGCTGCCCGTACCCGCTGCTCACCGTGAGTGGCCCGCAACTGTTTTTAGCCGGGCACCCTCCGCCGCCAGTCGTGTTTGAAAATGCTGCGTTTGCCAGCGCCGCGTAGTTATAGGGCTGGAAGGTGGCCTGATAAAACGGCGTGCCTGCGGAAAGGGACAGGCCATTCGGCCCGATGAAGTTACCCCCTGTGAAACCGCTGTCAATCGTTTGCACTACCGCGGTCATGGTCTTCTGATTGAAGAGGTTTGCAAAAGTCGCCGAGAACGAAATCGTTTTGGACTCGGACACCTTGTAAGTTTGCTGAAGGTTGAAATCCGTCTGGGTGTACCACGGGGTACGCTGCACGTGCGGAGGGCCGAAGGTGATCGCGCCGGTTGTCGGATCTTGTGAAACGTCGACAAATTTGCCGCGATCGACGATGTTGGTCGACCACCCGCCGCCAGATAGTAAGAACGGGAGCTGCGCAGCTCCTACATCCATGACACTGGTCTCTGGCGCCCCCTGGTAAACAAACTGGAAGATTCCCAGGTCGGTCGTCATTTTGTGCATCCAAGGTATGTCGTAATACACATAGCCTTTAAGCGCGTTGGGGCGGTCCGTTGGCAACCGGCCGCTTGAAGACTTACCGAAGGCATCCCACGAGAACATGGGTTCGTCGAAGGCCCGGCTATTATTGGGAGCATTGCGGCCACCGCCACCATCCTCTTGCATGGAACTGGTTAGCCCAGAGTAATTACCCCACAACCGGCTCCAAGTGTAGGAGAACATTCCGTTCCACCGCTTGCCGGTCTCGGTCAGGCGGAACTCGACTCCGTCGTAATCACGCTGAGCGGGAATCGTCGGCGGGCAGGATGCGCAAGGTGAGGCTCCGGGCTGCCCGGGGTTAAGCCCATATAGAAAGTTGTAGAAGCTGTTGTAGGTGCTGTTTACACCTTGGCCGGGATTGACGATCACGAAGGTCTCGCCAGAGGCTGGATTCAAGAGCGACGAGTCCTCGATGACATGGTCGAGCCGCCGACGATCATAACGGGCCTCGAACGCTAGGGCGGGCGTGATTTGGTAGTCAAACCCCACAGTCATCTCGTGCTGCTTGTAGGGCTTCAAGCCAGGAGCCACACCTTCTTCCGTGGCGCTGCAAGTCGAACATGTTGTAGGAAATCCACGGAAATTTTGGTTCTCCAGGAAGGTAATTCCCGCGGGCGTTGCGCCACCAAAATTGGCTTGGGTCGCGGAATTGGTTCCGACACCGCCACAGAACCGCCCAGTGCTATCGAGGACCGGGTTGATCGACGCCACGTCAGGCGTATTTAGGGCGTAGTAGCAGTTTTGCCAGAACTGACCACCAAAGGAACTGATCGCCAGATTCAATTTCATCTGATCGTAGAACTGTCCATACCCGCCGAAGACCTTCATCTTCCCCCGGCCGGTGGGGTCCCAAGCAACGCCGATGCGAGGAGCAATCTTGTCCCCCCAACTGAAATCAATGGGACGGCCAATATTGCCCGCTGGTTGTTGTTCGGCTGGCAGGTATTCTCTTTCGAGCCGCACACCTGCGTTAATCGTGAGCCCCCTGGCGATGGTCCAGGAGTCCTGCACGAAGAATCCATGGTTGTAGCTGGTGGCCTTTCCGAGAGATCCGATGTCATAGGCGTAGAGGTACCCGTACTGGCCGGAGCACTGCCCGTAGGTCGCAATGAGCGGTGCGCAGTTGGCCATTCCAACCGGGCCCTGCGGTGTGTAGATTGCCCCTTTCCCGACGAAGTACTGAACCGACGGCACGTTCCAGTGTTGAAATACGTCATTGCTGAGCCGATTCAACTGATAGCCGAACTTGAAGTTGTGCGTTCCCAACCATCCGCTCTTAAACCAAGCGGCGCTAATGTCGGTCTGAATGGCCTTGTTGGCGTTACGCGCCGTAAAGTTAATCGAATTGGCGACGTTAACAAAACCCGTCGGCTGCTGGAGAGAAGCAGGCAACGGAGCGCCAAAAACGTCCGTCGCTCCTACGCCGTTGGTGTTCCACTGCGTCAGAGTGCCGGTGGTCGGATACCCAAAGTCGTGATAGTTCTCGAAATAGTAGCCAAATCGGCCGGTCAAAATCAGCCGCGGGGTGACGGTGTAATCTACGCCGGCGTTCGTGGTGGAATTCGGCGCTGTGAACCCTAGGCCGTGCGCGAAGGTCGATGGTGTAATTGTGGAGGCGGCGTTGAAATAACCCTGCGAGGAGTCTGGAAAGGGCAAGCTCTCCCCGTACTGCTTCTGAAGTTGATATAGCCAAGAACCATAAACGCGGATTTTTTGCGTCAGTGCCGCATCGATTCGGGCGTTCGTGTAGTACGTTCTGGTATTTTGGGCAAACTTTACTACACCGAGTCCCCCCAATCCTCCCGGCTGGTCATAGTTCACCGCACGCTCATCGTTCTGAATCCAGGGATTGAACCCCACGAACGCGAAAATACGATCCTTCTTAATCGGTCCACCGAGCGTAAATCCGGGCAGAATGTTGCTGAAATGATCTTTTTTCGGCACATATTCCTGGAATTGCGGGTCGGCCACTCCCCAGCTTGTCGGCGTCTGAGTGGAAACGGGGTTATACCGCGCAACGGGCGGAATTTGGTTCGCGTCCATCGCATCATTTTCAAACTGGGCGAATACTGAACCGTGGTACTGGTTTGTGCCTTTCTTCATGATCACATTGACAACGCCACCCAATGCCCCGCCATGCTCGGACTGGATTCCCGAGTTCTTGATTTCGACTTCCTGGATGAAATCGAACGGCACGTTGGTATGCGAGAAGCCACCGATCAGGTTTGCCGTTTCCTGGCCTTCCACAAGGTAGGAATTTTCCGAGTCCGAACCGCCCGCTACTGAGAATCCTTGGCCGCCACCATTGGACATGCTTCCCGCTTGACCAGCGCCGTTGCCATTGGAACTAGCGGCGCCAAAACTCGTAGTTGCTATGCTTGTGTTCGTTCCCATCAAGGGTTCATTGCGGGCCGCTGGCGCGAACTGAATCACGGACTGGAACGACGTCCCGTGAGGAATGCTGTTGATCGCGGCCTCGGTCACGTTTGTCGTCGTCACGTTCGTGGTCGTGTCAATGACGGGCGTCGCGGAATTCACTTCCACCACCTGGGAAGCTTTACCAATCTCGAGCACAAAATCGACCGTGGGCAGGTGCCCAACTTCCAGCACCAATTCGCGTTTCGCCGTGTCGAACCCGGCCCCGGTGACGGTAATCGTGTAAGTTCCGGGCGGTAGGTTTGCGAATCTGTAGTAGCCACTGTTATCAGTGTTAATCGATTTCTCTCCAACCATCGTGCTCGTCGTGACTACAACCTTCGCGTTCGGAACGACCGCTCCCGATGGATCTTTGATAGTTCCCTGCAGCCCCCCCGTGGTTTCCTGCGCCGCTCCACTAAACGCTAGGAGCAGCAGCACTCCGAAACACATAAAAATTGATGCAAAGCGCATTCGCATTCCTCTTCCCCCTATCGAAGAATGAGCCCGAACAATTGGATTTGCTGAAAAGTTTGCTGACAGAGATCGCAGATCATTCAGTTACGAATTCAAACACCCCAGTAGATGGGCCAAATTGGTTGCAATAAATTTGCCAATACTGTGCCATTACTTAACAAAAATAAAGCATTTAGTTCCTTGCGTTTAACTTTTATGATTGTCAACAAACAGAAAGTCGCGTCCTGAATTCCGCATACCCGCGATATATCCATACATAAAT
The DNA here is from genome assembly GCA_019239815.1 of Acidobacteriota bacterium. Next base: position 1,730 of record JAFAZL010000541.1, on the reverse strand, counting down.
ATGGAGATTTCTATAGCTATCGCACGATGTTGTAAGCCATCGAAGGACACGAGTCCGCTTGCGCAGCGAATTGTCGCCAGTGTTTTCCGAAGACTGGAGACCCAGTACGCGGCGCCGAGAATGACGTGGCCACATTCCTTTCAACTTGCGCGGCAATTCCGGATGGTTTACAAACGGGGCCGGTTTTCTGCGAGGACTAGGATGGTAACCGTTCGCACTTTCATTTTTGCGGTTGCTTGCACGGTGGCTTTAGCGTTCGGCGCGGGGATGGCGCTAGGACAGAACACTCCGGGGGATGTGCCACCCGTAATAGATGTGCATGTGCATGCGATGGACGATATTCCGGGGGCGGTGCCGATGTGTCCGAACACGGCGAAGTTTACGGCTTCCGATCCCAAGACGAAGGAAGCGCCGTTTGGTTGGGTGCAGGAGGACTGCACGCCGAAGTTGTATCCGGCTGCGAAGAGCGAGTACATGAAGGACGTGCTCGCGGAGATGGAACGGCTCAACGTTACGGCGGTTGTGTTCGGCGATCCGAAGAGCGTGCAGAAGTGGAAGGACGCCGGAGGGAAGCGCGTGATTCCCGGCACGAGTTTCAGCCAGGGGATTCAGCCGGGAGCGCGAGTGCCGGTCGATGAGCTGCGCAAAGATTTTGCGACCGGCGGATTCAAGGTGATGGGCGAAATTGGATTGCAGTACGAGGGAATTTCGCCGAGCGACATGAGCGTCGATCAATATTTTGCGCTCGCCGAGGAGCTCGACATTCCGGTCGCGGTGCACATGGGCACGGGCGGCTCGGGCCGCGCGAATATTGTCGTGCCGAAGTTTCGAGGCTCGATGGGCGATCCGCTGCTGTTTGAAGAATTGCTGGCGCGGCATCCGAAACTGCGACTGCAAGTGATGCACGCCGGGTATCCGATGATCGACAACATGCTGACACTGCTTCAAGCGAATTCGCACGTGTATGTCGATGTCGCCGGATTAATCTGGAGCTATCCGATCAAGGAAGTGAATCACTACATTCAGCGGCTCGTCGAAGGCGGCTTCGAAGATCGCGTGATGTTTGGCACCGATCAATTGATCTGGCCGAAGCTGATGGCGTATTCGATCAGCGTGATTCAGAACGCGGAGTATCTAACGCCAGAGCAGAAGCGCGACATTCTGTACAACAACGCCGCGCGCTTCCTCCGTCTCGACACCGCCGCAACGAAGTAACACGACGATTTGTCGCAGCGCGTCGTGTGTCTCCAACGCTTAGCAAAGATAGCGAATGGGTGCGCTCGAAAACTTACTGTCAGAAAAGATTAAGCGCGCCTCCGTGCAGCTTGCCGACGGCGAGCTTGTAGTTCCCTATCTCGAAGCGTTGGAAGCCATCCGGATAGCGACCGAAAACGAGATCGCGGTTCTTAGTGTGGACTCGCACGAGATGCGCGACGGGAGCATTTTGACGATCGACCTTTACGATGGCTCGACCATGATCAAGTACGCAGGCGACTGGCGTGCGTTCGTCCAACAACTCAACGATGCGGCGGAAGATTGGATCACCGGGCCTCGGCTCGGCCAGAACCATGGTTACATCTTGACCTCGGCGTCGAGAGATGAATTCAGTCGCCTGAAAACCTGACGATTGCCTCCGTTTGGAAGATTGCGGGAACTTGTGTGCCCAGAGTAGAGTCCTCGCAACTCGTGCGCTACGGAGCAAGCCATGTCGATCAAGCCTGTTTTTGCGT
>JAFAZL010000536.1 GCA_019239815.1 Acidobacteriota bacterium | reverse complement strand
GCGGGGGTTTACAACCACCTACGGTCAGTGGTGACCGACGCGATCATTCAGCGCGGCGAATTTCTTACCTCATACACTCCGTACCAAGCGGAAATCACACAAGGCACGCTGCAAGCGATTTTTGAATTTCAGACATTGATGTGTCAGTTGACGGGCCAGCAGGTCGCGAACGCTTCGATGTGGGATGGATCGACGGCGACGACGGAAGCGGTCTTGATGGCGGAGCGTATCACTGGACGAACGCGCGTGCTCGTAGCGCGGACGCTGCATCCGGAGTATCGCGATGTGCTGAAGACTTACGCGAAGAATTCCGGACTGCACGTCGAAGAGATTCCTTACGGCTCCGACGGGACAGTCGATCAGAGCATTTTGAAGTCGATGCTGAAGGGTGACGTCGGAGCGATCGTCGTGCAGTCGCCGAATTTCTTCGGTGCGATTGAGCCGATCCCGGCATTGGCCGATGTCGTTCACAGCGCTGGAGCGCTGCTGGTCACGTCGATCACGGAAGGCGTCTCGCTCGGGCTCGTGAAGCCGCCAGCAGAAGCGGACATCGTCGCGATGGAGGGGCAGAGCTTTGGGCTTGCTCCCAGTTACGGCGGGCCGTTCGTCGGAATCCTCGCATCGCGCGACAAATTCGTCCGGCAAATGCCGGGGCGCCTCACCGGCCAAACCATCGACACCGAAGGACGCCGCGGTTTCGTACTCACACTCGCCACGCGCGAACAGCATATTCGGCGCGAAAAAGCGACCTCGAATATCTGCACGAATCAAGCTCTATGCGCGCTCGCGGCAACCGTTCATCTGACGTTGCTGGGTAAAGAAGGTTTGCGCGAGATGGCGCATCAGAATCTTTCGAAGGCGCAATTCGCCCTGGACTTGCTGACGAAGATTCCCGGCGTGAAGCGCACTTTCACCGCGCCATTCTTCAACGAGTTCACGATCGAACTTCCGAGATCTGCTCGCATGGTCAACCACGAACTCCTGAAGGACAAAATCGTCGGCCCTTTGCCGTTGGGCACGGCGTATCCGGAACTAACGAAACACGCGCTTGTATGTGTCACAGAGACCACGACTCGCGGCGATATCGAACGTTTTGCCAAAAGTATCGCAAAGGCACTGGAACAGCCGATTCAATAGGACTTCAGCGATCCAGACACGCACGACTAAGGACACAGTGAGTCACAAGATCAAAAAAGCGACGCGGCACACAAATCAGAACGAAGGACTGATTTTCGAAAAATCCTCGCCCGGCAAACGCGCATTCGAATTGCCGCCGCTCGACGTTCCCGCCGCGGACCCCGCAAAGGCCCTCGGCTTAAACCATCGCAGTGATGGCGTGAAAGACTTTCCTGAAGTCAGCGAAATCGAAGTCATTCGCCATTTCACACGCCTCTCGACCTGGAACTACGCGATAGATCTCGGCATGTATCCGCTCGGTTCCTGCACGATGAAGTACAACCCGCGCGTTAACGAATTTGTCGCGCGCCTCGACGGTATTGCCACCGAGCATCCAGCTCAGCCGCAAGAGCTATCGCAGGGCTGCCTCAAAATTCTCCAGCTTCTCGAGAACTGTCTGCTCGAAATCACAGGCATGGACTCGATCACGTTACAGCCCGCGGCAGGCGCTCAGGGTGAGCTTACCGGCTTGCTGCTGATCCGCGCCTATCTCGAGAAGCAGGGCAACCCGCGCAAGAAGGTGCTGGTGCCGGATTCCGCGCACGGGACCAACCCCGCCACCGCTGTCATCGCCGGCTACGACGTCGAGAACATCAAGTCCGAATCGCACGGCCAGATCGACGTCGATAAACTCCGCGAACTCGTGACCGAAGACGTTGCCGCGCTGATGATCACGAATCCTTCGACGCTCGGCATCTTCGAAGAACGCATCCCCGAAATCGCCGAGATCCTGCATGCCAAGGGCGCATTGCTTTACATGGACGGCGCCAACATGAACGCGCTCGCAGGCGTCGCGCGCCCCGGCGACCTCGGTGTTGACGTGATGCACCTGAATCTGCACAAAACATTTTCCACTCCGCACGGTGGTGGTGGACCAGGCGCCGGCCCGGTGGCGATGAAGAAAATTCTCGAACCGTTTCGCCCGACGCCGATTCTCGTCGAAAAGAACGGCCACCTCGCGCTCGAACACGTCCGCCCGCAATCGATCGGCAAAGTAAAAGCCTTCTCCGGAAATTTCGGCGTGCTCGTCCGCGCGCTCGCCTACATCCTCGCCTACGGCCCAGATATCCGTCAGGCCACCGAAGACGCAGTCCTTAACGCCAACTACATCCGCAAGCACCTGGAGGGCGCGTTCGACCTGCCCTATTCCCTGCCCTCGATGCACGAAGTCGTTTTCAGCGACGCGATTCAAAAGCGCAACGGCGTGAACACGATGGATATCGCTAAGCGGCTCATCGACTACGGCTTCCACCCGTACACGACTGCGTTCCCGCTCATCGTCCCCGGCGCACTGATGATCGAGCCCACGGAATCCGAATCAAAAGAAGAGTGCGATCTCTTCATCGATGCCATGAAATCGATCGCTCATGAAGCCGCGACCGACGCCAACCTCGTAAAAACCGCCCCGCATACAACACGCGTCCGCCGCCTCGACGAAGTCGGCGCCGCGCGTAATCCAATTTTGCGCTGGGATCCTTCGCGGCCCGACAAGACTAGCGCGCAGAAAAAAGTGGAAGTCGCCGAAGCCAAACACCGCGAACCAGCACCAGTCACTCCGACTGCCTGAGCTCCAAACGGACTGCAAGCCGCTCCGAAAGAGCAAGCGCACGTCCTTCAGCGGCCGCGATGCCGACGATAACTAAAGGCCTGGACGCAGCTTCGTACGAAAGGGCGCCCGCGATTTCGGGCGCCCTTTCTTCTTTGATTCGCCGGTACTGCTGCAAATGAGAGCACACCGGTTATCGACCGTGCGCTAAGTTTCGCTCGAACCTGATAATTTCTATACAGAGCAGCTCTCAGATTTTTCAAATGACATCCACGCTAACTCCTTGGCTCCCTAAGTCCGTCCTACTTCTGCGCGACTACGATCGCCATAAATTTCTGAGCGACTTGATTGCCGGTGTAACCGTCGGCATGGTCGCGCTTCCGCTCGCCATGGCGTTTGCGATCGCTTCCGGAGTCACTCCGCAGGCCGGACTGTATTGCGCGATTGTCACCGGCTTCCTGATTTCGGCCCTCGGCGGTTCGAAAACACAGATCGGCGGGCCAACGGGCGCTTTCGTAGTGGTTGTTTCCGGCATCATCGCCAAATTTGGGCTCGAGGGCCTTTTCACCATCACGATGATGGCCGGCGTTCTCCTTTTGATTCTCGGGATAACGGGCATGGGTTCGGCCGTAAAGTATTTTCCGCGCCCTGTCATCATCGGCTTCACCAACGGCATTGCCATCCTGATCGCCAGCACGCAGATCCGCGATTTCTTTGGACTCAAGATGGACCGCGTACCCGGCGATTTCTTTCACCGCATGCGCGCCTATGGGCAAGCGTGGCACACGATTTCGTTGCCCGCAACGGTGCTCGCACTTACTTCCATGGTGATCATGATCCTCTGCCTGAAGTACGCGAAGCGTATTCCAGGGGCGATTATCGTCACGTTCGGCGCGACCATCGCCGTTACCCTTCTTCACTTGCCGGTTGAAACGATCGGGACGCGATTCGGTGGAATCCCCAGCGGCCTTCCGACATTTGCCATACCGACGCTGCACTACGACACGCTGCGCCAGCTACTCTCTCCCGCGTTCACCGTTGCGATGCTCGGGGCGATCGAGTCGCTTATGTCCGCGGTCGTTTCTGACCGGATGAGCAAGGACAAGCACAATCCGAACGTCGAACTCATGGCGCAAGGCATCGCTAACATTGTCTCGCCGCTCTTTGGCGGGCTTCCCGCCACTGGAGCGATCGCCCGCACGGCGACGAACGTGCGCTCCGGTGCAAAAACCCCGGTCGCCGGGATGATCCACGCTCTGACTCTATTGGCGATTGTGCTCTTCGCGGCGCCTCTGGTAAAAAACGTCCCCCTCGCCGCGCTCGCCGCGATCCTCATGATGGTCGCTTACAACATGGGCGAGTGGCACGAAATACCCGAAATCTTGAAACTCACTGCGGCCGACATCACTGTCTGGATTCTTACGCTTACGCTGACGGTAGTTGCCGACCTAACGTTCGCCGTCGAAGTAGGCATGGTGCTCGCCGCCCTGACCTATATTCGAAAAGTCTCGCGCACGACAACTGTCGCAAGGGTGACTCGTGGCTACGTGGAAGATAGTCAGAGACATATCCTGCAGGGCAAGGACATTCCGGAATACGTCGCCGTTTTTCGAGTGCACGGACCGTTTTTGTTTGGTTCCACCGACAAATTCGCCGACATCCTTGACGATCTATCGCAATTGCCACCCATCGTCGTCCTGCGACTGAGAAATATGACCGCGATCGATGCGACTGGCCTGGGCGCAATTCGCGATCTCGCGGACCAAATTCACGCTTCCGGCAGAGCCTTACTCTTGTGCGGTGCTCGCGAACAACCTGCGCAGCTCATAAAACAAGCGGAATTCGAACGCCACATTGGCGTGCGGAACATTTGCCCGAGCATTCAAGATGCGCTCGCCCGAGCCGCGGAACTCCATAGCAAGGTTTCGCTCAGAAATACGGGCGTGTTAGTCGAAGGATGACACGACGGCTTACTTCGGCAAACGAACCGAATCCAGAATCGCACTGAACGTTTTGTCGTAGTCGCTGTACTTCGCCTGGGGAGCAACGCACAAAAACGACATCAACCCTTTCGGCTGCGCCACCGTAATAAGCCAGTCCGTCTCTTGTCCACCGACGGGCGAGTCGTTGCTCAAATACGTGGAGAGTCCGGGCTGCCCGTTCAAACGCACACTGGACCCTCGTTGCACGACCTTCAAATTGGGATTGTTCTTCCTGAGGTCGTCGATCAGCCGTTGCGTCGCGTTTGTTAACGCAGTCGAATCGCCGGCATCCACCTGCTCCGCACGCGTATTGACGATGACTCCGTAAGCCAGCGCACCCTGCCCGTCGTTTCCCTGCACCACTCCGTTCTTCGGTGCGAACGCCGCGCCGCCATCACTCTCCGACACGCCCCAGTTGTCAGGGTAACTTAGTGTGAACGCAGCCCCCTTGTAGTCAGCAAAATGCGTCGAAGGTGGTGGAGGCGGCTGGCCAGGATTGCCCGCAGCCACCGCCGCAGCCTTCGCTGGAACCGGCAGCGCCAGGACCTCGCGCTTGATCGCCTCGAAATCGGGCGAATCTCTCTTGGCGTTCGGCGGCACCCCACCAAGCTTGTCGATCTCCTCATTCACCCGCTCGACGCGATTCCCTGGATTTGGATGGTCCGAAAGAAATTGAGGCGGGTTCTTCCCTTTCGACTCGGCTTCCAGCTTTTCGAAAAATTGAGACATTGCTCGA
>JAFAZL010000471.1 GCA_019239815.1 Acidobacteriota bacterium | reverse complement strand
CTCGCCGAGATGAAGTTGCCCCACTTGTCGTTGCCGTAAGCGAGATCGAACGCGACGTTCGACGTGCCGAAGCTGCCGTAGGAAGTCGTAATGCTACCCGCCGGTTTGGTGACACCGAGGCCGGACTTCGTCGTCACCTTGATGACCAAGCTCGTCTTGTCGCCGAACTCCGCCGGCGGCGCGCCCGAAATCACCTCCAACGATTGAATCGAATCCGACGGGATCTGATTCGAGAAGACTTTGCTGGTCTGATCGGTGATGGGCTGGCCATCGACCGAAAATGAATTCTGCGCGTGATCGCCAAGCCCGTGCATGTTGCCGTTGGAGTCCGCCGCTACGCCCGGCGAAACAAGCGTCACCAACGAAGTCACCGATGATGATGCACTCTCGAGCGGCAGCCGGTTCATGATTCCCTGATCGACATCCGTGTGAAACGTCGATTCGTTTTCAACCAGGTCGCCGCCGTTGGCTTCGACCGTGACGCTCGTATTCGCGGTGCCGATCGTCAGCGCAACCTGCACGTTTGTCGGCACGGTCGAACGAACCTCAACGTCCTGCGTGAATGAGTTAAATCCTGTCGCGGTGACGACCATGTGATACGGATTGAACGGAATGTTCACGAAGCGAAAAGTTCCGTCGGTGTTGGTCGTCGTTTCGCGTTGAAAGCCACTGACCGAATACGTGATTTCGACGGTCGCGCCGGCGATGGATGAGCCGGACGGATCCTTGACGACGCCTTCGATCGATCCCGAATTCCCCTGCGCAAAACCAGATGCGGCGAGGACCAGAACGCCAACCGTCAAGATTGAAATCCGTGACCAAAATAATTTGCCCTGCCGCGGTTGCTGATAACTGCAGAAATTCCGTGCCATGTTTTCTCCTGTCCCATCGAGAGGGACCAACGTCGCGCGTGGCGACTGCGTAGATGTGTGGATAGAGCCGCTGGAAGATCAGCGGTGGCGCCAGATGCTCGAAGTGCAACAGGTGGAGATATACAGATCGAGCGCACATGGCGCGAACTTCGTTAACGATTCAGGAGAATGATTACGCGAGAGGAGGGGCGCGAGGCGTGCGGTGCGATGCTACGAAATTCTCGGCGTTGAAGAGCTCGAGCGTCGAGCTGTAGCGCGCAATCTGATGCGCGGCCGGAATCAAGTTGCCAGGAGAATAAGCGAGAGCCGGTGCGTGCAGCACCTGGCAAACGTGGCAAGTCGTCTCGGGCCCCTTGGAGTGATGGTGCAGAAACGCGACGCCGGAAACCACGTAAAGAAGCATCACGCAGCCAAGTACGGCAACCGTTTGGCGCGCGAACTTCGCGGTGAAGAGCCGAGTTGTTGACAAACCTCGCATTGCGAAAATACACTCCGCAGACACCAATTCTAGCAACTTAGACGGACTGAATCCGGGAATGGTTGCTGGCTATTTGCTCAAGAATCACCACAGTTTGCCGATGTTTTGTAAACTAATCGTAGCTCGGGCGCGGCGATTGCCATCGCACGCGCCCCAAACTTCCGAAGGTCATTGATAGCTGTTGGCTGTTGGAGATAGCCGATGATCGGCTATCTGGCAGCTCACTGCGGTTGCGCTTGCGCCGGCGCACCCGGTGCCGCGTTTCCGATGGCAGCGCCGTTGACGACCAGTTCAACGCGGCGATTCTTCTGTCGCCCTTCCGGTATGTCATTGCTCGCGATCGGATCGGTTTTGCCGAAGCCCTTCGCCGTCATCGACGAGGCCGGCACACCCTGCGACGCAAGAAAGTCACGCACCGCATCGGCGCGCTGTTCCGAGAGCTTCTGGTTGAATTCGTCGCTGCCGACGCTGTCGGTGTGACCTTCGATCTGCACCGTCAAACCCGGATGCGAGAGCAAGATGCCGGAAATCTTCGCCAGCTTCACTTGCGTCGGCTGCTTCAACGTGTATTTGCCGGTGTCGAACAAAACATCCGACATATTGACGATCAAGCCGCGCGCCGTATCTTGCGTCTGCAACACGGCATTGAGCTGCGCTAGCAGCTGCGCGCGCATGTCGGCTTTTTCCTTTTCGGCCTGCGCCGCTGCCTGGTTCGCTGCTGCCGCTGCCGCCTCAGCCTGCTGTTGCTGAGCCAGTGCCGCCGCCTTTGCCGCTTCGGCTTCTTTCTGTTGCGCTAACGCTGCCGCCGCTGCCGCGTCCGCTTGCGCCTTAGCCTTCTCCGCTTCCGAGCGAGCCTGATCCGCCGCCTGGCGTTCCGCATCGGCCTGCGCACGCGCCGCCGCTTGAGCTGCTGCGTCGGCCTGGGCCTTCGCTTCACGCGCCGCAGCCGCTTGCCGCTCCGCTTCCGCCTTGAGTTGCGCGTCCTCTTCGGCCTTCTTCTGCACCGCGATCACACGCGCCTCTTCGGCGGTTTCGACGGCGTTGCGTGCCGCGGCGATTACGATCTTCGAGTTCTTGCGATCTTGATAAGCCGTTTCCGCTTGCTGCAATTGATCCGTCGCCCTCTTGAAGCTCGCAGTGGCGTAGGTGTCGGCGTGCGCGTTGCGCGCGATGCGCACTGCGTTCCGTGCCTGGAACAAGTCTGAGGGCGCTTTGCGATCGACGCCGAAAATCGCGTTTTCGATCGGCGTGTTCGACTGCGAATAGCTGCCTTTGCTGATCAGGTTGTAGCTCGTCGAAACATTCTCTACGCGGCTCAGCATCTTCTCGGGGATTGCATTGTCGAGCACGACTTCATCGCCCGGCTGCGCCACCGCGTAGTAGGGCTCGGCGGTGACGAGCATGGCGAACGTCTGCATATCCACGCTGGCCTTGAGCTGCGCGTTGCCGTTCTTGTTGATGACTTCGCCGAGATTCACGGCGCGGCCCTGCGGCGAAATCGCCCATAGGACATAGGTGAGATATTCGAGCCCGAACTTCGATGAATCCGGCAAGCCCGTAAACCGCGCGTCGATCTGAATGCGGTTTGCCTTGCTTTGCACCTTCGCAGTGCCAGACGCACCAGACGCCTGATCGGTCGCGACGAAATAGATCGTCGCCGACGATCCCGCGCGGCGATAGTCGAGCGCCTTCAACGTTCGTGCGGTTGTGGCGGCGGCTTGCGGATCGCTCGCGGCCGCGGTGTTGGCAGGGAGAGCTCGTGCGCCCGGTGCGACTGTCGCGGCCGAAACCATGGCTGCGGCGAGACCGCAGGCCAGAAGCAAATTTTTGGGGACGTTCACAGTGATTCCTCCAAGCGAGACTTCAGTATCGAACCGCTCTAAAATAAAAGCGTACTTACCCAGCCGATCCAGAAGGTGAGTCGCTGGGTTTTCTTGGCGCAGAATACTTTAGTAAACCTTATCGCGAAATGGAACCGAAACCCGCATCAAAATTGAGTGAATCCGCAACAATGGCGCGGCCGAACCGCAAGATCGTCGGATTCCATCAGGACGAAGGCGGCGATTGGATCGCGGACCTGGAATGCGGCCACACGCAGCACGTGCGGCACAATCCGCCATGGCAGAGCCGCCCTTGGGTGACGACGCCCGAAGGCCGCATGTCTCGCATTGGCGCCGAACTCGCCTGCGCAAAATGCGTCGAAAGCTGACTGTTCCGACCAGCGCGCGATAGTCGGCTTTTTCTCGGCGACAACGTGCTCGAAGTTCTTGGGTCTGCTGGCTTCGATCCAAGACTGCTGCGGTTTCCTTTCAACTTTCAACTGTCGACTGTCAACTTCCCCCACCCCCGCTATAATGTCCACTCTTCATTGAGTGGAATTCGAGAGGACTTCATGAAATATCGCCGCTTTGGTCGCACTGGTTGGAACGTCAGCGAAATCGGATATGGGATGTGGGGCATGGGAGGCTGGAGCGGCTCCGACGATCAACAGTCGCTCGATTCGTTGCAGCGCTCCATCGATCTGGGCTGCAACTTTTTTGACACCGCGTGGGCCTATGGCGACGGCCACAGCGAGCAGTTGCTCGGCAAAGTTTTGCGCGCCAATCGCGGCAAGACTCTATACACGGCGACCAAAGTCCCGCCGAAAAATCGCAAGTGGCCGAGTATGCCCTCGTTTACGCTCGACGATTGCTATCCGCCGGAATACGTCGAGGAGTACGTCGACAAGAGCCTCGCGAACATCGGCGTGCCGGCGCTAGACCTGATTCAACTCCACACGTGGGAAGACGCGTGGCTTGCGGATGAGCGGTTGCCGAAGGTGCTGCAAAAAGTAGTGGCGAACGGAAAAGTTCGCGCCGTAGGCATTAGCATCAATCGATGGGAGCCGAACAATGGCGTGAAGGCCGTCCGCGCCGGGCTGTTCGATGCGGTGCAAGTGATCTACAACATTTTCGATCAGAATCCAGAGGACGAATTATTTCCGGCGTGCCGCGAAAAAGATGTCGCGGTGATCGCGCGCGTGCCGTTCGATGAAGGCACGCTTACGGGCACGCTGACGCTCGACAGCAAATGGCCCGCGAACGATTGGCGAAGCACGTACTTCGTTCCAGAAAATTTGAAGAGCAGCGTCGAGCATGCGGAGAAACTCAAACCGCTGTTGAAAGACGGAATGACCATGCCCGAGATGGCGCTGCGCTTCATCCTCAACAATCAGGACGTGAGCACGATCATTCCTGGCATGCGCAAGATTAAGAACGTAGAGACCAATATTGCTGCCAGTGACAAAGGCGCGCTTCCAGCGGCGTTGCATACCGAGCTGCGCAAGCATCGCTGGGATCGCAAGCCCACCAAGTGGAGTCAGTAGGAGAACGGCTTTTGTCGCTTTACTTCGCGAGTGTGGCGTGACGGAAGCGGAATTTGTTGATGCCGAGCTTCTTGATGCGAAATTCCAGCGTCGACGCAGGAATGCCAATCTTTTTCGCCGCACCTTTTGCGCCGGATATCTTACCGCGAGAGGCTTTCAGCGCGTTTTCGATCGCCGTGCGCTCCTCGAGAGAATCATCTTCGCTTTGAGCGCCGCCAGCAGAGCCGGTAGCCGACGACGAAGAATCGCGTAGCATTTCGGGATCAACGCTCAGCACGCCGTTGCGCGCAAGAATCACCGCCCGCTCGATCGTGTTTTCGAGTTCGCGCACGTTGCCCGGCCAATGGTGCGCTTGCAGCAGATCGAGCGTTTTGCGGTCGATGCTGGAAATAGGCCGGCCGAATCTCTCGCCATATTTCTCGGCGAAGTGCGCGACGAGAGGCGGAATGTCTTCGCGGCGTTCACGCAATGCCGGGACGCGCACCGGAAAAACGTTGAGCCGATAGTAGAGATCGCTGCGAAAGCGCCCGGCACGTACCTCTTCCGCGAGATCGCGATTGGTCGCGGCGACGAGTCGGACATCCACCTGAACCGTATGCGCGCCGCCCAGGCGTTCAAACTCACGTTCCTGCAAAACCCGCAACAGCAAAACCTGCATTTCCTGCGGCAGTTCGCCGATTTCATCGAGAAACAAAGTGCCGCCGTGTGCCTGCTCGAAGCGGCCCTTCCGGCGTTCGGTCGCCCCGCTGAACGCGCCACGCTCGTGTCCGAAAAGTTCGGATGCGAGCAGCGTGTCGGGAATCGCCGCACAATTTACTTTGACGAGAGGCCCCCGCGCACGTTCGCTGCGGCGATGAATGGCACGTGCGATCAATTCTTTTCCAGTGCCGGTTTCGCCGGTGATCAGAACCGTGGCGTCGGTCGTCGCGACTTGCTCGACGATTTCGAGCGCGTGTTTTAGTTCGGCGGAGTTTGCGAGGATTTCCTCGAACCACGGCGCCTGTCCGAGCTGTTCCCTCAAAGAAATATTTTCGGCTTCGAGCTGCTGGCGGAGCTTGCGGATTTCCTCATTCGCGAGCGCATTGGCGGTGGCGATTGAGAGTGCGCGCGAGACATCTTTCAAGATGGCGCGTTCATGCGGCGGAAAAGCGCGCTGCTTCAGCCGAATGAATGCCGCGACACCGAGAACTTGCCCGCGCATGACGAGCGGCACAGCCGCATACGACCGAACTCCATCTTTCGCCAGATGATATTCGTGGCGGAACCAGCCATCTTTTTCCAGCAAGTCATCGCAGGTGTAGGGTTCGCCGGCAGCGTCGTGATTCTGATGTTCCTTTGGGTATGGGAGGAGGGGTCGCGTGACCGTGAGCGGCGGAGGATGGGTGTAGCTTTCCGAGCGCGCGGCGAGCTGCTCGGGCGTTTCGCCATCGATCGGCGTGACACCAACAATGTGGAGCGCGAGTAGACGGTGGAGGTCGCCGTCTTCGTCCGGAATTTCATTCGGCACAGTGAAATCAATGATGCCGACAGAGTCAAAAGGGACAAGCGGAACGAGCACGTCGGCAAGCGACGCGAGAACGCCCGGCAATTCGCGCTCCGTGCTGATCGCTTCCCACGTGCGCAGCATCATCCGGAGGCGATTGGCTTCAGAGCCGGCGGGTTCGGATTCAAAGATGGTTTCAGCCATTGGCTATCATCACAGAGCTTAGCAATTCTTGTGAATGTTGTGAATTAACAATCTACAATTGCGAGTTTCTTGTGAGTTCTCCGCCGTCCTTTTGTTAGCACTACTGTTTTCAATAAGTTGCGCAGTTCAGAGTCTGGCTCGTCGTTTGCCCTTACGGAGCAATGTAAGGACCGAACGTTTCGTGGTCCCCGAGAGGGTCCGGTGTTCCTTTCAATTCTGATCTGCTTCCTGATCAACCAGCTGAGTCTGTCGCTCGGCATTTTGCTGCCGCTGCTTCAGATGAACGCCGCGATCCTCGCGGTGGGCTTGTTTGCCTTCATTGGCCTGCGCCTGTGCACGGATGCGCGTGCGAGAGAGCGCCGCTTCGCCGCTGCGCTCTTGGTCTGGTAGTTATCTTCGGAATGCCAAAAATTCCGGGGTGCAATGGTACGAACCGCCGCTCGTAAATACCCTGGAATCAAATCCTTACGCATCGCGCGCGGGCAAAGTCTTTAGAATGTTATCCGTGCAAAAAAGGGAGGGAGGTACCCACCCTTGAAACTTGCTTAGCTTGAGGTCGGTCGAAATCGACGCTCGTGAGTTGTGGCCGAAGTTAGATTTCTTCTTCGGCGTGCACGAGATCGCCGTGAGCGGCCTTGTGGGCGTCGATTACTTTTTGCGCCAGCTCGTTGGGAACGTAATCGTAGTGATCGAATTCCATCGAGTACGTCGCGCGTCCCTGTGTCTTCGACGTTAGATCAGTGGCGTAGGTCAGCATTTCGGCGAGAGGCACCATCGCTTTGATGATGACGTTGTGGCCGCGCATTTCGCTGCCGGAGATGCGACCGCGGCGTCCGCTGAGATCGCCCATCAAGTCGCCCGAATATTGATCGGGCGCATAGACCTCGACGTTCATCACTGGCTCGAGGAGCGCCGGCTTCGCTTGCTTCATCGCCTCCTTGAAAGCAAGCGAGCCGGCGATTTTGAACGCCATGTCGGACGAATCAACGTCGTGGTATTTACCGTCGTAGAGCGTGGCGCGAAAATCGACGACCGGGAATCCTGCCAGGAAGCCCCGCGCGGCCGCATCACGAATCCCCTTCTCCACCGAAGGAATCCAGTTGCGAGGGATTGCGCCTCCGAAAACATCATCGACAAATTCGACGCCTTTGCCGCGTTCGACGGGCTCCATCTTGATACGGCACACGCCGAATTGCCCGTGACCGCCGGATTGCTTTTTGTGTTTTCCTTCTGCATCGGCTTTGCCGCGAATCGTTTCGCGATACGGCACCTTCGGCGGCTTTAGCGTCAGATCGACGTGGTAGCGCTTGTGAAGTTTGGCGACCACGACTTCAATGTGCTGCTGGCCGGATCCAGCGAGCAGGAATTCTTTTGTTTGTGGGTCGCGCGAGAAACGGAGAGCGGCGTCTTCTTCCAGTATCTTGTGGATGGAGACGCCGATCTTGTCTTCATCGGCGCGGGTCTTTGGTTCGATCGCAAACGTGATCGATGGCTCGGGAATTTGCGCCGGTGAATAGAAAATCGGTGCGGATTTGTCGCCCAGCGTTTCGCCGGTCGTCGTTTCCTTCAGCTTCGCGATGGCTCCGATGTCGCCGGCGTGAAGTTCCTGCACCTCGTTGAGTTGCTTGCCTTGAACGACGAGCGTGTGTTGCAAGCGTTCCGGCGTCGAGCGATTGAAATTGGTCAGTGTGGCGTCGTTTTTGAGCACGCCGCTCTTCACCTTGAAATAGTTGATGCGCCCGGCGAACGGGTCGGCAAGCGTCTTGAAGACAAAAACCGAAACGGGCTGATTGTCGTCGTACTTGCGCTCGATGCGATCGCCCTTGCCGGTCGGCTCGTTGAAGCCGACTTGGGAATGCTCGTCGGGATGCGGCAAGCAATCGGCGATGAAAGTCAGCAGGCTCGCGGTTCCGACGTTGTGCAGCGCGGAAACCAACAGCACGGGGAAAATCTTTTCGGCGACGATGGCTTTGCGCACGCCGGGAATCAGATCCTGAATAGGAATTGTGCCTTCGCGGAAAAATTCGTCCATCAACTCGTCGTCGCCTTCGGCGATCATCTCGACGAGCTTCTCGTGCGCTTCCTTGGCGTCGTCCGCGAGCGCCGCCGGAATTTCTTCGATCGTCGGCTGACCGTCGCCGTCGGGCTTGTACATGTGCGCTTTCATGCTGACGAGGTCGATCACGCCGCGAAAGCCGCGCTCGGTGCCGATCGGCAACTGCAGAGCGACGACGTTGCGGCCAAATACCTGCTGCAGCGACTCCATCGCGCGCTCGAAGCTGGAAAGCTCGCGATCCATCCACGTGAGGACAAACGCGCGCGGTATGTCGTACTCGGTGCAGTAATCCCAAACTTTTTCCGTGGTGACTTGCGCGCCGACGTGGGCGTCGACGGTAATCAGCGCGGCATCGGCGCCGATGAGGGAGGCTTTCGCTTCATTGATGAAAGTGGAATACCCAGGAAGATCGATGAGATTGATTTTTACTTTATCGCCGGAGCAGAGCGTGCATGGCCACTCTGCATAAGCGAGGCCTGTCTGAATCGAAATTTTTCTGCCGATTTCTTCTTCGTCCCAATCCGTGGTGGTGGTGCCTTCCGCAACTTTTCCCCAGCGCGGTGTCATTCCCGCGGTGAAGAGCAACGACGACACCAGTTGCGTCTTTCCGGTGCCGCCGTGGCCTACAATGCCCACGTTTCGGATGTCCTTGGTGAGATACGTCTTCATGCAGACCTCCCTTTTTGCGATCCGGCATCAAGGCCGGGATCGAGTGGCGAGGTCCGCCCACAAGGGCTGAAGGCGCGGGCCTGCGCCTGGATTGATTTGAGGGAGGAGAACGTGGCCTCAACCTGGGTCCTCGCGTATGCGAGGGCGAAGGTGTTGCGAAATCTTGTCCCTGGTCCGTTCTCCAGCGAGCGGATGCTAACACAGCGATTTGGCGCTCGCAATCGAGCGTAGTGACCCGCCGAGCGGGATGGTTCGTTGCGGTTGCGGTGCTGTTGCAGGAACGCAGGAACAGGAATAAATTGCTGCGTACTCAAGCGCCCATGGGCGTCGTGTCTTCGATTGCGTTCGCGAGGAGGGTCGCGTTTGTTTTCGTTGATTTGGGGCCTGGTCAAGCCATATCGCGGAAGTTTGGCGGTGGTGCTGATTGCGATGGTGCTGCAGATGGCGGCAACCGTCGCGGCGCCGTGGCCGCTCAAAGTTGTGCTCGATAACGTCGTTGGTGAGCACAAGTTGCCGCACTGGCTTAGCGATTTGCTCCAGCCATTTTTTCACCATGGGACGAAGATGGAGATTGCCGCGGCTGCGGCGATCGCTCTCGTGGTGATTGCGCTCGTGGGAGCGATCGCTTCGGGAATCGCGAACTACTACACCGCAAGCGTCGGGCAGTGGATCGCGAACGACCTCCGGCTACGCACGTACGACCACCTGCAACAGCTTTCCCTGAACTATTACAGCGAACACGATCTCGGCACGTTGCTGAGCACGCTGACGGCGGATGTGCAGACGATTCAGAGTTTTGCGTCGGGATCGACGCTGGACATCGTCGTCGATCTGCTGACGATCATCAGCATGTTGGCGATCATGTTCTTTCTGAACTGGGATTTCACGTTGATCGCTGTTGCGATCACGCCGTTCATGCTGGTGATTATTTCGCGATTCAAGAAGGCAGTAAAGAAAGCGCAGAAAGAAGTGCGGAAGCAGCAGAGCAACATCGTGACAGTGGTGCAGCAAGGGCTCGAGTCGGTGCGCGTGATCAAGGCGTTTGGGAGGCAGGATCTCGAGCAGGAGGAGTTGAGCGAGGTTAGCAAAGCGACCGTCGATGCGTCGCTGAAGGCGCGCCGGGTGAAGGCGATGTTGTCGCCCCTGGTGACGGTCGTGGTTGCTCTGTGCACGGCGTTCGTTTTGTGGCGGAGCTCGTCCTTAATTTTGAAAGGGACAATGACCGCGGGCGCGCTAACGGTTTTTCTTTCCTACCTGGCGCAGTTTTTCAAGCCAGTGAAAGATCTGGCGACGATGACGAACACGATCGCGCAGACGGCGGTCGGGGTCGATCGGATTCAGGCGATTTTGAATGCCAGCGACGTGATTCCTCAAAAGGCCGACGCGATCGATCCTGGTCCGCTGAAGGGAAATATCGAATTCGAGAAGATCGTGTTTGGCTACAACAAGGGTGCTAGCGTCTTGAGAGACGTGAGCTTCAAGGTCGATGCGGGTCAGATGATCGGCGTCGTTGGCCCGACCGGCAGTGGCAAATCGACAATCGTGAGTTTGATCCCGCGATTTTACGACCCGACCTCCGGAACCGTGAAGATCGACGGCCATGATCTTC
>JAFAZL010000431.1 GCA_019239815.1 Acidobacteriota bacterium | reverse complement strand
GGTTACGATCTCGCCCAAACCTTGAACACGCCGGTGAAGGCGGCCAACTCAGGTAAGGTGATTTACGCCGACCGGCTAGGGCTTTTTGGCAACTGCGTCATCATTGACCACGGCTACTCTTTGCAAAGCCTGTACGGCCATATGAGCAAGTTACTCGTGAAGGTTGGCGACCTGGTGGGCAAAGAGCAGCAGATTGGAGTCAGCGGGGCAACCGGGATGGCGTTCGGTGATCACGTGCATTTCAGCATGATGATCGCGGGCGTGCAGATCGACCCGAAGGAATGGTGGGATGAGCATTGGATCCATGACCGGATCCTGAGCAAAATAGGTCCGCAACAAACGGCAACACAAAACGCGAAAGCGGCGCCCCCATCCGTGCAGAAGCACAAGAAGGGACGCCGCCGTTAACGGTTGACCTCGGCGAGACTTACTTTTCTTCTTCGCTTTGGCCGCTACGGAGTTGTTTCAGGCGCTCTTCGCGGCGTGCCGCTCGATCCGCAGCACGCTTTACGAGTTCCGAGCCGACCAGTTCAAGCTTGGCGGTTTCCGCGCCGTCGCCTTTGCGCCAACCGATCTTCACGATCCTGGTATATCCGCCGTTGCGCTGGTTGAAACGGGGTCCGAGTTTCTCGAAAAGCTTCTCGACAGCTTCCGGCTTCATCAGAAATGCGGCGGCCTGCCGTCGGGCATGCAGGTTATCTGCCTTGGCCAGGGTGATCATTTTTTCGACCAGCGGCCGCGCAGCTTTGGCCTTTGGGACCGTGGTAGTAATCCGCTCTTGCTCAATGACATTGGTTACCAGGCCACGCAGCAGTGCACGTCTGGCGCTTAGATCCCGCTTAAGTTTTACGCCGGCTTTGCGATGGCGCACGGCTATTCTTCCAGTCCCGCGTAGTTGTCGTTGCCGTAATCGGATCCGGAAGGGGAGGGTGCTCCGCCAACCAGCCGGCCTTGACCGTCAAATTTCATCCCAAATGAAAGACCAAGACCGGAGAGGATTTCCTTGATCTCGTTGAGCGACTTGCGTCCGAAATTCTTCGTTCGCAGCATCTCGGCTTCGCTCTTCTGTACCAGGTCGCCGATGGTCTGAATATTGGCATTCTTCAGACAGTTGTAGGAACGAACGCTGAGTTCCAGTTCTTCCACGGAACGGTTCAGCACTTCGTTCATCTGGTTCATGGCGCGCTCGGCCGGCTCTTCCGCAGTCTCCGGCAGCTCTTCGAAGTTGATAAAGATCGACATGTGATCTTTGAGCAGCTTCGCGGCTTGTCCGATAGCGTCCTGCGGCGAGATGGTGCCGTTGGTCCACACTTCGATGGTGAGCTTGTCGTAATCGGTCATCTGTCCGAGACGCGCGGACTCGACTGCGAAATTCACCTTGCGCACGGGGGAGTGAACGGAATCGATCGGGATGTAGCCGATCGGCAGGTCCTCATCGTAGTTGCGATCCGCCGAAACATAGCCGCGGCCGGACTTCAGGCGCATCTCGATATTGAGTTTGCCGCCTTCTCCGATGGTCGCGATATGCATGTTGCGATCGAGCACTTCTACATCGTGGTCCGTCTCGATCTGGTTGCTCATCACCTCGCCGGGCTGGTCCACTTTGAGCCGTGCGATGCGGGTGCCTTCGCCGGACATCTTGAAGGGGACTTGCTTCAGGTTGAGGATGATGTCGGTGGCGTCTTCGACGACGCCGGGGATGGGGCTGAACTCGTGCGCTACGCCTTCAATTCGGACGGCGGTGATGGCGGCGCCTTCAATCGAGCTGAGTAATACGCGGCGCAGACCGGTGCCGATGGTGGACCCGAATCCACGCTCGAACGGTTGCGCGGTGAACATGCCGTAGCGCTCGGTGAGCGTTTCGGTATTAGCGACCAATCGCTTGGGTTTTTGGAATCCTTTAAACATGATTCTGTTCCTTATCGAATCCGCTTCCTCGCGGCTGCGGCTCGGAGATGATAGACTCAATTATTTCGAATACAATTCCACGATCAATTGTTCATTGAGCTGAATTTGTACCAGATCTTCGCGCTTCGGTTGCTGCAGGACGCGCGAACGCAAAGCGTCGCGGTCGACTTCCAGCCAATTGGGTGAGGGGGCGTGCGCCGTAGCATCGCGCGCAGCCAAAATGGTGGGGTTGTTTTTGCTCTTTTCGCGGACTTCGATCACGTCGTTGGGGCGCACCAGAAAAGAGGGAATATTGACGCGCTTACCGTTGACCTGCAGGTGCCCATGGCGCACTAGTTGACGTGCCTGCGCGCGGCTGGTTCCGAAGCCCATGCGGTATACGACGTTGTCGAGACGCCGCTCGAGCGAGTTCAGCAGCGTTTCGCCGGTGACGCCCTTCTGGCGGGCGGCCTTCTCAAACAGATTCCGGAACTGTCCTTCGAGCAGCCGGTAGTAACGGCGGGCCTTCTGTTTTTCCCGCAACTGCAGGCCGTAACCGACCAGCTTGGGCTTGCGGTCCTTGCCATGTTGCCCGGGCGCGAAGTTGCGCCGTTCGATGGAGCACTTCTCTGTCTGGCAGCGCTCACCTTTTAGAAATAACTTCATGCCCTCTCTCCGGCACAGCCGGCACACGGGGCCAATATATCGAGCCATTTATACCTTTCTCCAAATGATCAGGTGCAGTTTACGGCAATGCCTTCGTCCTGCTTAATGAATCAGACGCGGCGCTTTTTGGGCGGCCGGCATCCATTGTGCGGAATCGGTGTAGTGTCTTTGATGTGGCGCACGTCGATACCAGCCGTCGAGAGCGCGCGCACCGCCGATTCGCGTCCCGCGCCGGGTCCGCTGACCCGGACCTCGACGGTGCGCAGTCCATATTCCTTGGCCTTGTTGGCAGCGGTGAGCGACGCCTGCTGGGCGGCAAAAGGCGTTCCCTTGCGCGATCCGCGGAAGCCGAGCGAACCCGAACTCGACCACGCCAAAACATTTCCGGCCTGGTCCGTGAACGTCACAATCGTGTTGTTGAAAGACGCCTGCACGTGCACAACGCCCACCGACACGTTCTTCTTTTCCTTCTTCTTGAACGTCTTCTTCTTGGTTTGCTTAGCTGGTGCTTTTGCCATCGTGTAAAATCCTGATCGAGCT
>JAFAZL010000076.1 GCA_019239815.1 Acidobacteriota bacterium | reverse complement strand
CAAGCAATCCAACCGAAGCGAAGTGCCCGTTCACAGGCGCAACCGGCCCGCGCAAACACACGGTCGCCGGCGGCCCGACCAACGCCGCGTGGTGGCCCGATCAACTCAATCTCAAAATCCTTCATCAAAATTCCAATCTCTCCAATCCCATGGACGAGAGCTTCGACTACGCAAAAGAATTCAAGTCGCTCGATCTCGACGCCGTCATCAAGGATCTCCACGCGTTGATGACCGACTCTCAGCCCTGGTGGCCCGCCGACTTCGGCCATTACGGCCCATTCTTCATTCGCATGGCGTGGCACAGCGCCGGCACGTATCGCATCGCCGACGGCCGCGGCGGCGCCGGTTACGGCACGCAGCGTTTCGCGCCGCTCAATAGCTGGCCCGACAACGCGAACCTCGACAAAGCGCGCCGCCTCCTCTGGCCCATCAAACAAAAATACGGCCGCAAACTTTCCTGGGCCGATCTCATGATTCTCACCGGCAACGTCGCGCTTGAATCGATGGGCTTCAAAACTTTTGGTTTCGCCGGCGGCCGCGAAGATGTTTGGGAGCCGCAGGAAGATATTTTCTGGGGACCTGAAAGCAAGTGGCTCGGCGACGAGCGCTACCAGGGCGATCGCCAGCTCGACAATCCTCTCGCCGCCGTTCAGATGGGCCTCATCTACGTCAATCCCGAAGGGCCCAACGGCAAGCCCGATCCGATCGGCTCCGCGCGAGATATTCGCGAAACGTTCGCGCGCATGGCGATGAATGACGAAGAAACCGTCGCGCTCATCGCGGGCGGCCACACCTTCGGCAAAACGCACGGCGCCGGCGACGCCGGAAAATACGTTGGCGTCGAGCCCGAAGGCGCTCCGATCGAAGAGCAGGGCCTCGGATGGAAAAATTCTTTCGGCGCGGGCCACAGCACCCACGCCATCACCAGCGGCCTCGAAGTCGCATGGACCACAACGCCGACAAAGTGGAGCAACAACTACTTCGAAAATCTTTTCAAGTTCGAATGGGAATGCATCAAGGGCCCCGGCGGCGCATGGCAGTGGACGCCGAGCAACAACGGCGGCGCCAATTCCGTCCCCGACGCGCACGACAATTCAAAGAGTCACGCGCCCGGCATGCTCACCAGCGACATCGCGCTGAAAATGGATTCGAACTATGCCGCGATCTCCAAGCGCTTCCACGATCATCCGGAACAGTTCGCCGACGCGTTCGCGCGTGCGTGGTACAAGCTGACGCATCGCGACATGGGACCGCAAGCGCGCTATCTCGGCCCGCTCGTTCCCAAGGAAACTCTTATCTGGCAGGATCCCGTCCCCGCCGTCGATCACGAATTGGTCAACGACCAGGACGTCGCCGCGCTGAAGACGAAAATCCTCAGCTCCGGCTTGTCGCTCGCACAACTCGTCAACACCGCGTGGGCTTCGGCCTCGACGTTCCGCGGCTCCGACAAGCGCGGCGGAGCCAACGGCGCGCGCGTCCGCCTCTCCCCGCAAAAAGATTGGGAAGCGAACGAGCCGGCCGAACTCGGCAGAGTTCTGCAAAAGCTGGAAGAAATCCAAAAAGAATTCAACAGCTCGCAGGGCGGCAAGAAAAAAGTATCGCTCGCCGATCTGATCGTGATGGCCGGCGACGCCGCTATCGAAGAAGCCGCGAAAAAAGGCGGCAACGCCGTAAAAATCCCGTTCGCGCCTGGCCGCACCGACGCGTCGCAGTCGCAAACCGACGTGTCATCGTTCGCCGTCCTCGAACCCGCTTCCGACGGCTTCCGCAACTATCTCAGTGACGGCCAGCATCGCCCTGCCGAAGAATTGCTCGTCGATCGCGCACAGTTGCTCAAGCTGACCGCGCCCGAAATGACCGCTCTCGTCGGCGGCCTCCGCGTCCTCAACGCCAACGTCGGCAAATCCAAACACGGCGTCTTGACCGACCGCCCCGAAACCTTGACGAACGATTTCTTCGTCAATCTGCTCGACATGAAAACGCAGTGGTCGGCAACTCCGACGCCCGGAGTCTTCGAAGGCAAGGATCGCGCCACCGGCAAAGTGAAATGGACCGGCACCCGC
>JAFAZL010000219.1 GCA_019239815.1 Acidobacteriota bacterium | reverse complement strand
AGTCGGCGCAGCAGTGCGCCAATGCCGTCACTGTTGATGTCAGCCATTCCGGCTGCATGGCGGTCGTCGGTGCGCCCCTTCCGTTACACCGTCGTGTCCGGCTGGTTCATCCGGAAAGTGGCCGCAAGGCCGAAGCGGAAGTCGTCTGGCGCGATCACGAGGCTTGGGACGTTGGCCTGGAATTGGTAAAGCCCGATGCTTCGTTCTGGGGCGTGAAGTTTTAGACTTTTTGTCAGGCTCGTTTGAAGGTTTTCAGCGAGGGTTGTCGGGAGGGGCGCGCATTCGTCGCGCCCCTCGTCGTTTCTAAACGCCGCTCGCTTTTTCAGTCCGGCGCCGCAGTTTCTACGGATTCGTCGCCTGAAACGATACGCTATTCTCCCGCAGCGCTTCCCATTTCTTGGCCCACGCCTCGTGTTTTGGACTCTCCGCATAATCCGCGGCCGCTTCCGCGCTGGTGAACTCGATCGCGAACACACCGTCGAAATCGCGAATCTGGTTTCGCCCGGTCTTCAGCCAGACATTTTTCACGCCTGGAATCTGCGCGGCCAGCGTTTTGATTCCGTTAATCGCCTGGTCTTTGTCGTCTTGAGACGCGAAAGGTTTGAACTTATAAACGACCATGTGAACCACCGTCTTCGGTTGGCCGAAGCGGTTTTGAGCTTCGACGCTGCGCTCCTGCCAGGTGCCCGCGCCGACGCCTGCCGCGAACAAAACCGCGCCCGCGACCACACGAACCGTCCAACGCTTTGCCTCAATCATTCAATCCTCCATCTTCCTGCCTGCGCATAGTGCTTGCCTCAATCTCCTCGCGACTCCACGGTTTGACGCGCCCGCCATCGCAACGTTACGCTCAAATCTCTCGACACTTTCTGCCCAATGAATCCTGCCGACACCGAGCTTCCCGAACCCACGCGTCGGCCCGCCGCGCTTCCTGCGTTACCGATGATATGGATCGGCTACCTGCTTGGCGTCGCCACTATTATCGCCGAATTTGTCGCCGTCAGCCTGAATCCCCAGCTTGCAAAGGAAGGCGGGATTCCGCCGCTTTACTTATTCCTCGTCAGTTTTGTCAGCGGCGTCTACTGGTTCGTTTGCATCTATCGCTACCACGTGATTCTCGCGCTTGTGCCCGGGTGGAAGCATCCGATTTCACCGGCGCGCGCTGTGGGATTTCACTTCATTCCGTTCTACAACTTGTATTGGGTATTCAAGTGGCCAAAAGAGATTGCGAACTTCGTGAATTCGCGCGTGCGCGCAAACATGATGAAGCCCACGCCGGTTGGTGTCGCAGTGCTCGCCGCACTCGTCTTGCGCGTTTTTGATCCTGGCTTCGGCCTGATTCTTCTCTTCTTCCCGTTGACCTACATTTCGGAATGCATGCGCCGCGCGCTCGCCGCACCGACGGTTCCGCCTCCCGCGCCGCCGATCGAGAGCACCGATGCTATGGCATAGTTTCGCTGGCAATCAGTTGTTGATAATTTCTTCGGAGCCTGAATGAAAACAATTCTGCATGTCGGTCTTGCCGCAACCCTCGCCGTGCTCACGAGTGGCAAAGCTCACGCCCAATCAACGCCGCCCAATCCACTCGCCCGCGAAATCTTCCAGCAGCTCATCGAAATCAACACCACCGACTCAATCGGTAACGTCACCTCTGCGGCCGAGGCGATGGCCGCTCGCCTTCGCGACGCAGGCTTTACCGGCAACGACGTCCTGGTCGATGGCCCCAACGACCGCAAGAAAAATCTTGTCGCCCGCATCCACGGCACCGGCCAGCGCAAACCGATTCTCTTCATCGGCCATCTCGACGTCGTCGAAGCCCGCCGCGAAGACTGGACCACCGATCCGTTTCAATTCGTCGAGAAAGACGGCTACTTCTACGGCCGCGGCACCGACGACATGAAAGAAGGCGACGCCATCCTCGTCACTAACTTCATTCGCATGAAGAAAGAAAACTACAAGCCCGATCGCGACCTGATCCTCGCTCTCACCGCCGACGAAGAAGGCGGCAATTTCAACGGCGTCGATTGGCTAGTCAAGAATCACCGCGACGCAATCGACGCCGAGTACTGCATCAATCTCGACGGCGGCGAATTCGAGAAAAACGGCAGCCAGCGCATCCTGACCGCGATTCAAGCCAGCGAAAAGGTTTACGCCGATTTCCAGCTCGAATCGCTGAATCCCGGCGGCCACAGTTCGCTGCCCTCGCCAGACAACGCGATCTATCACCTCGCCAACGCACTCGCAAAAATCCAGGCCTACACATTTCCCGTCGAGGTCAACGAAATCACGCGGAGTTATTTTCTGAAGACCGCTGAATTGACGAAAGGTTCAGGCGCCGCTGACCTGCGTGCCGCGGCAAAGCAACCGCCCGACAAGGCCGCAGTCGCGCGTCTTTCGCAAACGCCTTATTACAACGCGCTGCTACGCACGACGTGCGTTGCCACGATGCTCACCGGTGGCCACGCCGCGAACGCGCTCCCGCAAACGGCCCGCGCCAACGTCAATTGCCGCATCTTCCCCGGCGAAGATCCCGCCGAAATTCGCAAAACGCTCGAACGCGTCGTCGCCGATCCAAAAGTCACCGTTACCGCCGTGGAATCGCGCGCTGCCGACGGCTCGATCGTGCATCAGGTCACCGTGCCGCCGTCGCCTCTCCTGCCCGAAGTCACCCAAGCGATGGACAAGACCGTCCACAATCTCTACGGCAACATCCCCGTCATGGCCACCATGTCCACCGGCGCCACCGACGGTCGCATCACCCGCATCGCCGGCATCCCCACCTACGGCATCTCCTGCATGTTTTTTCAAATGAACGACAACCGCGCCCACGGCAAAGACGAATGCGTCGGCGTCCAGGACTTCTACGACGGCGTCGCCTTCAACTACGATCTCATCCGCGCCTTGTCTTCGCCCAAATGACATCGTTCGATCCCAAAAAGCAAAACGGCCCGGCGATTAGAATCGCCGAGCCGCCTGAAGGTGAGTTGAGGTGTGTCGCTTACGGTTTAGCCGCCCCATCCGGCGCAGCATTCGCCGACGATTCCGGCGCCTTGCCATCTGTTGCACTGGCATTCACCGGCTTGCTTGCGTCCGGCGTCGTATACCGCGTCAGATACGGCATGAACGGCGTAACTTCAAACGGCATCTTCTCCCGTTCTGCCACCAGTCCCACCGGCTTGCTCTTCAGCAGCGCCAGGTTGTCAAACCACGGATCGAGTTTCACGCGTCCACCGATTGGCAACGCCGCAATGAGCTGTGGATTCGCCTTCGTGTCCGGAGCCTGGCCCGCCTTCAAATCGCCAACGTTCGGCACGCGGTTCCCGAGGTGTGCGCTGATTAGGTTCGGCACCTGCTTCTGCCGCGCATCCAGCGCCGTCAGGAACAGCGTCACGTTCCCGAGCTGATCCTTGTACGGAGACTTCTTCAAGAACTCGATCGCTTTTGCGTTCGCCGCGGTCTCTTCTTCCGGCGTGCGCGCAAATCCAAAGTGACGGAACGAATCCTTGTCGTCGATCAGCAACTGATCGAAGAACGCGAAGTTCGAATCCATCCGGTGACCCAGAACGACGTGTCCCATTTCATGCGCGATGATCGTTGCCAGGCTCGCTTCGTCGGGCACCACGTCGATCAATCCGCGGCTCAGCACGATCGTATGTCCCAGCGTGTACGACTCGAGCGTCGTCGTCATCATCACGCGGCATTGAATTTCCGGCTGAATATCCAGATTGTTCGTCACTTCCAGGTTGTTGACGATAATTTCCAGCGCCTTATCGACCTCACCCGGAGGCGACATCAGTCCTAGCCGCTGCAGACGATCCGAGACGTTGTTCTCTGCTTCGCGATCCCAGGAACGCTGCGCTTGGACCGGCGTCAGGTCGTTCGCCGTCTTCGTATCGTCGTTCACCGGAGTCTCAACCAAAATCTTGCTCAATTCCTGTTCCTGCTGCGCTTTGCCGATGTTGTAGCCCCACAGCCGCGTCTGTGCGCGGAAGTCGAGCTTCTTGGTCATCGCGTAGTGCAATTCTTTTTCTTCACTGTACACAAACGACGGCAGCCACACTCCCGGCTGCAGGTTCGTGCGCCAGCTATCGAAGTGGAAGTAATAAGACGTCTTGCCCGCGCCGCCGTATCCGCCATTGAAACGCACGATGTGATAGTCCTGATCTTCAACCCAGATGCGGCCCAGGAAGCGGCCCTTGCCCGACTTCGGCAGCGGCGTCACGTCAAACACCAGGCAGCGCACTTCGCCCAAAAATTCGCGCTTCACATAGTCGAAGTGATAGTGCTGCTTATCGAATCCATTCGTGTCGATAAAAATCATCTGCAAAAAGCCGTCCGGCAAATACTGCATCGCGAACGAAAAGAAGTTGCCGACCCCGGCGAAAACCTTCTTGCCCTTGCCGTCGGTATCGGACAGCGACACGAGGTTCACGCCCTTGCCGAAATCCGCCTTGCCGAGAAAATACTTGTCGCCGGCCGGCACGTAGCCCAGCTCGGTGTCGGGCTTCAAATTCTGGATGTACGTCTCCACAAGCGGCGAATACTTGCGGATTTCAGAATTCATCTGGTTTTCGTTCTTGATGACGCGGTCCGTTACTTCTTCCATCGTCCGCGCCTGGTCAGCCGGATACGGTTCCGGTGCGGGCGTGGCCGCTGCGGCAGCCACTGTCCCGAGCCCGCTCAGCAGCGCGAGCCCCAAGATCCCTTTGTACAGATACGTACGCATCGTTACTCTCCTCAGTAAATCTTGGCCCCAGTAAAACTCTGACCCGGTAACAACTTGGCGTTAGTACGCCAGTCGAAACTGAATTCGAATTCGTGCCGGAAAATCGACGTTCTGGTTGTCGCGCTTCGCCGGCTTGAACTTGATCTGCTGCGCTGCGCGAACTGCGGCTTCATCCAACCCGTGGCCCAGACCGCTGACAACCTTGCTGACCTGCACCGTGCCATTCGCCTGGAAAACCACGTCGAGCGCCACATCGCCCTCGATCTTCAGGCTGCGGCCTTCTTCCGTGTAAACCGGTTTCGGCTTCTCGAGAAGCTCGACCGGAGTCGTTGCCGACTCCACCGCCTTCGGCTTCGGCGTGTTATCTGCCACCGTCTGGTTCGCAAATCCGCTCGTCGCAACCGCGCCCTTCTTCGGACCACCGTCTTGAATCGCGGTTCCGTTTCCAAATCCCGAGCTCTGCACCACGCCGCGCGCGCCCTTGTCGCCGCCGGTTCCGTTTCCGTATCCCGGTCCGCCCGGAAGCGCCTGCAATCCTGCGCGGTTCACATTCGTCGTCTTGTTCGGGTCGCCTTTGCCCGGCAATCCATTCGGATCGCCAAAGCCGCCGGTCTGCACATCCTTCGCCGCCGCTTTTATGGTCGGCGTGGCCGCGCTGCCCGTATCCATCGCCATCTTCACTTCTTCGCGCGGCCGCTTCGGCTGGTTCGACTGATCCACAATCTGCGACTGAATCACCGGCGTCGGTGTCAGCTCAGGAGCCTTCGCTTCGACCTTCTCGATCTTCGGTTGCAGCACCTTCTGCTGCACAAAGATGTGCGGCTGCTTCGGATTGAGTTTGATTTCGACCGGAGCCGGCTTCGGCGGTTCAACCTTCGCCTTGACAACCGGTGGAGGCGGCGCCACAGGGATTTCCGTCACCGGCATCGCCAATGGCACAACCTGCTGATTCAAAACCGCTTTGAGCCGTTCAGGGAAGAAAATCGGAATGGCTACGAAAAAACCCAAAATCAAAACTTGCAGAACGAGGCTGATTCCCACGCGCCCCATCCGCGACTCGCCCTCCGGCAGCATTTCCAAACGCGCCGGTACACCCTTGGTTCCGATCGACCGCTTCCATGCCTCGCCCGCGCCGCGCGAGCCCTGATGCGCCTCGAAGCCCACGTTCAGACGCGTCTGCTTTGCCGGCGTTTCTTCTGTTACCGTATTCATCCTGTCCGCCTAGTTGTGTTCTCTTCCTGTTTTCGTGCAAGCGTCCGGCAACGCAGAATCTTCTAGTGTTCGCCGGGCCGGACAGGCCTTGGGCTTTGGCCACGATAGAGTACAGATGAGGCTGGGGACCGCCTAATAGGCCAATGGTACTAGCGTCGCTAAGTCGCTAATGCTAGTAGCGAACCATCTTCACCGACTGACCCGGTGAAGGCGTATCGTTGCGGGTAGGGACGCAACGTTAGGTCTAGATTACCGCGCTGTTGGACCAGGGGGACATTTACCGGCTCCCTGGCTGCCTCCGGTTCGCCCGGAGGTATGTCCTGTGATGCCGGCTCTGTAGAATAGGGTGCCGCGAAATGTGCGCGCAATCAAGTAGCAACTCCCCGGGCATGGACGGTGCCGCCCCTGGCTCCGCCCACCCGCCGCGCCTGCTTGCCGCACATCCGGATCTCGTCGATCGTCTCTACTCCGAAGTTTCCGCCTCTCCTTGGTCCGTTTCGCGCCAGCGTTTCGAAGACGCACTCGAACGCAGCGCCGTCAAACGATTCGCGTCCCGCGGCAGCGACCATGCCTCTCGCGTCAAACTCGAAGAATTTCTCGGCGCGCTCCATCTGCAAGACTTGAGCCTCGCCGCAGCCTGCGCGAGCGGCCAACCCGCCGCTTGGGAATTTTTCGTCATCACCTACCGTGGCTACCTTCGTACCGCCGCGGCTGCAATTCTTCGCTGCAAGTCCGATTCCGTCGCCGCTCAGGACCTCGCCGACTCGCTTTTCACTGATCTCTATGGCATCTCCGCGTCTTCATCCGCGAAAACCGAAGAACGCTCGCTCTTCCGCTATTTCCACGGTCGCAGCTCGCTGAAAACCTGGCTCCGCGCCGTTCTCGCGCAGCGCCACATCGATTCCATCCGCGCCTCGCGCCGCTTCGTCGAAATCGACGACCAATCCACCTCATCACCTGACGGCGAAGTTCCGTTTCGGGAACGCATCACTCCCATCGACTCCGCCTCCAACTTCACCAATCCCGCGCACGACTCCGCTCCCGATCCCCACCGTCCTCGCTATCTCGCACTTTTCTCCGACGCCCTCCACAAATCCCTCAACGCCCTTGACCCGCGCGACCGCCAGCGCCTCCGCCTCTACTACGCCGACCAGCAAACCCTCGCCCACATCGGCCGCGAACTCGGCGAACACGAATCCAGCGTCTCGCGCAATCTTGATCGCATCCGCCGCGAACTCCGCGCCTCCGTCGAGTCCGCTCTGCGCTCCGGCCAATTTCAGTCCCAAAATGGAACGTACCCCCAGCCAGCTCTCAGCGACGAGCAAATCGCCCTCTGCTTCGAATACGCCGCCGAGGACGCCCCGCTCAATTTCGATCAGGTTTTCCCCCGTACGCCAAGCGATAAGAAGGACTCGCAACCGCCCAAGGCCGAAAGGCAAGACTCATGACGCTCCGGACCCATCTCTCACGCCGCCACCACCGTGCGTTTTCGCGCGCCTTCGCTGCCTGCAAGTCTCGTCGCGCCAGTCGTTCTAATTTAGGAGTTCCCTATGCCGCGTGACGACCGCGAACAAAATTTCGGCAAAGCGCTCGCCCGCAACCTCGGCTCCTCCAGCGCCGCTCAGGGAAACGACTGCCTCGACGCCGAAACCCTCGCCGCCTATCACGAACGCCTGCTCCATCCCGAAGAAATGGCCCAGCGCAAAACGCACATCGCCTCCTGCGAACGCTGCCAGGAAATCCTCGCCCAGCTCGAAGCCACCGACGCCATCCCTGTCGAAGCCGATCGCGACCTGCTCCTCGATCAAATCGTCCTCGACATTCCCGAAACCGAACCCGCCATACCGGCGCCGGCCAGCCCCGCCGATGCAACGGTGCCGATGACTCAGGCCGCTTCTACAGGAGCCGAGCCCGCGCCGCCAATCGAGGTACCTTTCTCTGAGCCGCCACCGCAACCTGTAGCCGAGCAAGAACCTGAACTCGTCGCCGCTTCCGCCGCCGCGCCGTCGATCGATCTTTCTCACCCGGGGACGCTTTTCCCTTCCGCAGCGAAGTCAGCTCCGTCTTCCTCCACCATCACGTTCCGCACCTCGCGTTCCGAACGTCCCAGGATGGTCCGTTTCGTCGCACTGGCGGGCGCGCTTGCGGCCGGCCTGATTTTCTGGCTC
>JAFAZL010000165.1 GCA_019239815.1 Acidobacteriota bacterium | reverse complement strand
AATTCCGCATTCCTTTGAAGTCATCCCCCAGAACTCGCTTGGATACCGGCTGGAGAGCCGATGCGACCCTGTCACGCGGTTCCTGCCGCCCTACCTGTACCTGGCTGAACACCCTATTTTACGTGGCCGAAGCCAATAAACCGAAGCCCGTTGCATCGAAAGAGTCGAAAACCGCCGCGAACGGTATCCACAGACACCCGACGTTGGCCTCCAGCACCGTGCAAAACCGCCTAAAATCAGCCTTATCTGATGGTTCTTGGCTCCATTTCGACTCACGGCTGGGCCGGAAATCGCTTGCTATCTCCTCGCTGGAAAAGCATCCCAACGGTTACGTAACAATTCGACAACACCTGCCCGAAACCTGCTTGCCCAGTACTGACCCTGTCCTCTACATTGAATCTACAGTGGCTACGAAACGCGCTACCGCAAAATTATCCGTCTGCATCCTTTCGCCGCACCCCCTGGTGCTGAGCGAGTTCGAGCGTATTCTCGCTAAGCCCCAATTCAAGGTCACCTCCAAGCACCTCGAGTCGACCTTAGCTCCCGATCTTCGCAATCTCGAACCGCCTCCCGCGCAGGTGTATGTCATTGACGCGCATGCCGCGCGTCCTGCGACCGGTGCACTGCTGGCCAACATTTTGGAGCGCTTTCCTGAGGCTCGCCTGATCGTCGTCGGCGAACAGCTCAGCGACGCGAATAGCTATTCGCTGCTGCGACTCGGCGTGAAGGGTTTACTGACCTACGTGGAAGCTCGCGAACAGCTCATCCGCGCGCTGCCCCTGGTTGCTGTCGGTGGATTCTGGGTTCCGCGCTCGGTGCTGTCCGGATTCGTCGATTCGATCCTGACCGGCCAGGGCCGCCGCCTCAAGACCGACACGGTCACTAATCTCAGCCGCCGCGAACAGGAAGTTCTCGATTCGCTGCTCGAAAATCTATCGAACAAAGAGATCGCCAGCAAGCTCAACATCGCGGAGCGCACCGTGAAGTTTCACGTCTCCAACTTGCTCAGCAAGTTCGGTGTCCGCCGCCGGGCTGACCTGATCCTGCTCACGTTCCAGCGCCGCATGGCGCCCGTCGCCTGATTTTCTCTCTGTTGGTTTAGCCTCTAACGAAACCTGTCATCCTGAGCCCGTCCAAACGACGGCGAAGGATCTCAGCGTTCAAACTTGCCGACCCATTCGGCGACAAATGGCACTCCGCGCCGCGCTGCTCAGTCTGAAAATTTGTACTTGATGATGCACCAAAGCGCTTGGACGCCGTCTTTCCAGGTGATCTTCTTTCCTTCTTCGTAAGTGCGGCCGGCGTAAGAAATCGGCACTTCGTATACGCGCCAGTCTTTCTTCGCGATCTTCGCCGTAATCTCCGGCTCGAATCCGAAGCGGTCCGACCGCAACGTGATCCCTTGGAGGACTTCGCGGCGGAAGACTTTGTAGCAAGTCTCCATGTCTGTGAGCTTCAGATTCGTGAAAATATCGGAGAGCAGTGTCAGGATTGTGTTCGCCACGTAATGCCAGAAATAGTGCACGCGCTGCGGACCGCCCAGAAATCGTGATCCGTAGACGACATCCGCGCGCCCATCGATGATGGGCTCCAGCAGTTTTGGATAATCGCGCGGGTCGTATTCCAGGTCAGCATCCTGCACCAGCACGATGTCTCCGGTCACCTGCTCGAATCCGCGCCGAAGCGCGGCGCCTTTTCCCTGGTTTTGCAATTGAAAGAAAAATCGCAAATCGCTCAGCGGAACCGGATCTGCGCCATCCGTGGCGGGCGCCATCGTTTCGCCTTTCGCTCGCAGTTCGGCCATCGTCTTCAATCGCTGGCGCGTGCCGTCGGTGGAGCAGTCGTCCACGATGATGACTTCTTTGCGCACTTCGGTATCGGTTACGCGACGCAGGATTTCGTCGATCGTGTCCTTCTCGTTGTAGACCGGGATCACCACCGAAATTTTGGGATCGGTCAGTGACGACGGAGTGTTTCTTCGGCGTGCCATGGCGTTGCCCGATTGTATCGGCGCGTCCGCCAGTGAGTAAAGTTGACTCGTCTCGGTTGTAAGCATCGTACGAGTTAGATGCTGCTCGGGTGAGTTCTGACTTTGTGACAACGGCGGGATCGCTTAGCTGAAGAGAAGGCGATGCCTTCTAGATTCCTAGTCCTGAGCCTGCGGCGCGTCGGATGTTTCGCGCTTTCAGCATTGCCGTTATCATATTCATGCAATCCCATGCCAACGTTTCACATCGAACAATTTGGTTGCCGCGCCACACAGGCCGACGCTGCCGCGATCGAACAACAGCTTCGATCGCAAGGTCACAACCTGGCCGCTGCACCCGACGGCGCCGACGTCATCGTCGTGAACACGTGCACGGTGACCGCGTCGGCCGATGCACAAGCGCGCGATGCCATCCGTAAACTCCACGCTGCAAACCCTGCGGCAAAAATCATCGCCACAGGCTGCTACGCCCAGCGCGCTCCTGAGGATCTGGCCGTTCTGCCTGGCGTCCTCCACGTAGTAGGGAATTCGCACAAGCCCGAAATCCCTGCGCTCATCTCAAGAATCACGCCGCCACAGCCCGCGCGTTTCGCGAATTTCGTCTCGCTCGACACAGTCGCAGCGCCCGACACCTCTTCTTGTACGGGCGCAGCACTGCTGCGCCCCAGCTTGCCCGGGCCGGAAGAACTTGCGGCGGCGCAGTATTTTTCCTCCTCGCCGCTTCCCAAAATCCTCACAGCCAACATTTTTGATCGCTCCGAATTTCTCTCCGCTCCTGTTCTCGGCGGGGAAGCGAATCACACGCGGCCGACGCTGAAAATTCAGGACGGCTGCAATCTGCGCTGCTCGTATTGCGTAATTCCATTTGTGCGTGGCAAGAGTCGCAGCATGCCGGCAAACGAGGTCGTCGCCGAAATTCGACGCCTCACGGCCGCAGGCTACAAAGAGATCGTCCTCAGCGGCATCAACCTCGGCACGTGGGGGCGCGATCTCACGCCGCGCATCGAGTTTGAAGATTTGTTGCGTCGCATTCTCGACGAAACCGACGTCGCTCGCCTTCGCATCAGCTCGATCGAGCCGCTCGACGTGACGCAGGATCTCATCGCGCTCTTTTCGTCAACGGCGCGAATCGCGCAGCACTTCCACATGCCGCTGCAATCGGGCTCGGACCGCATCCTCGGCGCGATGCATCGCTGGTATCGCAGCGAGCACTACGCGCGGCGGATCGAACTCATCCGCGACCAATTGCCCCACGCCGCCATCGGCGCTGAC
Source organism: Acidobacteriota bacterium (assembly GCA_019239815.1). Next base: position 2,105 of record JAFAZL010000165.1, on the reverse strand, counting down.
GTCATCGCTGGCTTTCCCGGTGAAACGGCCGAAGATCACGCCGCGACAATCGATTTTATTGAGTGCCGTCCGTTCGCGTATCTCCATGTCTTCTCGTACTCCCTTCGCCCCGGCACCGCAGCGGAGTCGATGCCCGACCATGTTCCGGCTGTCACGATTCGTGAGCGTGCCCGTGAACTTCGTGCTCTCTCCGACAGAAAGGGCGCAGCCTTCCGCGAATCACAGCTCGACTCCGCGCTTGAAGTCTTGACGTTGCGCCACACGAACGAAGCGAACGTTGCCGAATTCGCCGAGACTTGGACGCCGGCAATTTCCACGAATTACCTCCAGCTTCGGCTTGCCGGTGTGTTTGCGCACAATCAACTTGTCCGCGCGAAAGTAACCGGCTACGAAAACGGCATTCTCCATGCCTCGCCGGAAACCGAGAGCAATTTTGCCGTGCATCACGCTACATCCCACTTGTAAACTCCGTCCATGCTCGTACTCGGTGTCGCCAGCCTCGATCAGGATTCCGCCATCGCGCTCGTCGATGGCGAAAACATCCTCGCGGCGATCGAGGAAGAGAAAGTCGATCGCGCACCAGGCGTAAGCACCGTTCCGGCCGCTGCGCTGCAGCGGGTTTTCGAGCAGCACAGCATCAGCGCCGCTGATCTTGATGGCGCAGCCCTCGCCGATTCGCCGCAGGAATCGCGTCTGCGCGAATCCGGCCTCGGCTCGAAATTTTCCGCGAATCGCAAACGACGCTCCGCGCGGGATTCGCGCAAGTCCACGGCGATTCCGCAACTTCGCGAACAGCTCAACAGCGACAGCAAGGTTAAGCTTCAGCAGTTCGAGCATCATCTTTGCCACGCAGCGAGCGCGTACTACACGTCGGATTTCGATCGCGCGCTGATCCTAACGCTCGACGGCGGGTGTGCCGGGCGGTGCGGGCAAATCTCGCTCGGGGAAGGCGACGAAATCCGCCCACTGCGCACGATGCAGTTTCCCGATTCGCTCGGCTGGTTTTATTCGCGGATCACGGCGCTGCTCGGCCTTCGTCCGCATTGGGACGAGCACAAAGTGCAATGGCTCGGACGGCAGGGGCAGCCCGAATTTTTGCCGGTGTTTCGCAAGTTGTTCCGCACGGACAAGCATGGGCTTCCTGTTCTCGACCGCCGCTATTTTGCAGCCGGGCCAGACGAGCGCGGCACGTTCTCGCCGCAATTTTTCCGCGAGATGAAGATCAACAAAGACAAACCGCGGACCGATTCCGCGACAGCTGCGGCGATTGCGCGCAGCGCGCAACTTTTTCTCGAAGAGTCGGTGCTCGATATCGCACACTACTATCAGGCGCAATATGGAGTCGATTCACTGTGCGTCGCTGGCGGAGTTTTTCTCAATGTTCTCCTGGTGCGCGCACTTGAAATGCGCAGCACGTTCGACAACGTTTACGTGCAGCCAGTTGCGGGCAACGCGGGCACCGCGCTGGGCGCGGCGTTTCTCTGCCGAAAAAAAATAAGCGGCAAGTCGGGACGGGCGGCGTTGAAAACATTGGCGCTCGGTCCGGCGCTTGGCTCGCAAAATATCAAAGCGGTGCTCGATAACTGCAAAATCATCTACAAGTACACGTCGGGCGAAGATCACCTGATTTCGGAAAGCGTGAAGATCCTGGAGCGCGAGAAAATCGTAGCCTGGTGCCAGGGGCGCACGGAGTTTGGTCATCGCGCGCTCGGCAATCGCAGCATTCTCGCGTCGCCGTTTTCCGAATACGTCATCGACAACGTGAATCAGTACATCAAGCATCGCGCTGATTTTCATCCGTTCGCGCTGTCGGTGCCTGCCGAGCGCGCGCATGAATTTTTCGACGCTTCGCCCAATTGTCGATTCATGGCGTCGCTTGCGAAGCTGCGATCGAACATCGAAGGGCTCGAACAATTTGCGTTCAACAATCGCGAGGTCCGCGTTCACACCGTCGAAAAGGAATCCAATCCGAGTTTCTGGCGGCTGCTGCACAAATTTGGCGAATCGGCGCCTGCTCCGGTTCTGGTGAATACGAGCTTCAATCTTTTCGGTGAACCGCTTGTCTCCGACCCCCGCGAAGCGGTCCGCAGCTTCTACTGCTCGGG
>JAFAZL010000122.1 GCA_019239815.1 Acidobacteriota bacterium | reverse complement strand
CGTGCCGCAAGCTGTCTTCGTCCTGCTCGTCTTCCTCGGATTCTTGCAGGCTCGTAATTTCGCCGCTGCCATGCCCGGTGTTATGGCCACCCACTTCGGCGCGTCCGGCACCCCCAACGGCTGGCAATCCAAAGGACAATTTTTTTTCCTCGAAATCGTGATGCTCGGCGTCTGCCTTTTGATCGGCTTCGGCGTTCCCTACATCATTAGCAAGGCCCCGCCGTCTCTCGTCAATTTGCCGAACAAAGAATTCTGGCTGGCCCCCGTGCGCCGCGACCACACTCTCGCCGTCTTCCGCATCCAGATGGCCTGGTTCGCCTGCGCTCTTCTCACCTTCCTGATCGTTGTCAATCAACTCGTCTTCAACGCCAACCAATCCGTCCCTCACCACCTCAACGGCGCCCAGTTCACTATGGCGCTCGTAGCCTTCCTCGGTTTCGTAGCCATCTGGACCCTCCGCCTCATTGCTTATTTCTCCAAAGTACCGGCCTAACATGTTCCATAAAACGAAAGTGGAGGTGGCCAAAACAAAACGCCGCGGTTTTGGCCGCGGCGTTCGGTTTTCCATTTCGAGTTTCGATTTTCGAGTTTCGGATTTTCTAGAGGTAATCGCGCGATGGGCCTTCTAGAAACGCCCGCAGCTTGCGCGAACGCGACGGATGCCGCAGCTTGCGTAGCGCTTTCGCTTCGATCTGGCGGATGCGTTCGCGAGTAACCGCGAACGACTGGCCGACTTCTTCGAGCGTGTGCTCGCTGCCGTCATCGAGACCAAAGCGCATCTTGATGACTTTTTCTTCGCGCGGCGTCAGCGTCTTCAACACCGAAGACGTCTGCTCCTTCAGGTTGAGGTTGATGACCGCATCGGACGGTGAAACGACGGCCTTGTCTTCGATGAAATCGCCGAGATGCGAATCTTCCTCTTCTCCGATCGGAGTTTCGAGCGAGATCGGCTCCTGCGCGATCTTCAGGATCTTGCGCACCTTGGACACTGGAATGTCCATGCGCTTGGCGATTTCTTCGCTGGTCGGCTCGCGCCCCAATTCCTGCACGAGCTGGCGGCTCGTGCGCACGAGCTTGTTGATCGTTTCGATCATGTGCACCGGAATACGAATCGTGCGCGCCTGATCGGCGATTGCGCGGGTGATGGCCTGACGAATCCACCACGTCGCGTAGGTTGAAAACTTATAGCCGCGGCGCCACTCGAATTTATCGACCGCTTTCATCAGGCCGATGTTGCCTTCCTGAATCAGGTCGAGAAACTGCAAACCGCGGTTCGTATATTTTTTTGCGATTGAAACGACCAAGCGAAGATTCGCTTCGATCAGTTCTTTTTTCGCCTGCTCGGCTTCCGCTTCGCCGCGATGGATGATCGTGAGCGTGCGCTTGAGTTCGGTGAGGCCGACTTCGCTGGCTTCCTCGATGTCTTTGACTTCGGCGCGACGCGTGCGGAGTTCTTTGCGCGCTTCGGCTGCGACATCCCCTTTTGCGACGTCGGCGCGTCGTTCGAGGCGCCCGGCTTCTCGCTCGAGCGATTGAAGACGCTCCACGGTGCCGCGCATTTTGTCGACAAGCCGCTTTTTCTCAAACGGATTGAAGTCGATGTCGCGCACCGCGAGCGAAATTTCGATACGAGTGCGCGCAACATCCCACTTGGCACTCACCCACTGTTTCTTTTTTGCCTTCGGAGTTTTTTCGAGCTTTGCAGCCTGCTTCAGGCCGGTGTCGTAGAGCTTCGCGATTTTCTCGATGTGCTTGAGCGTCTGCTTCGTCTTGTTCGCGATCTTCTCTTCGGTCAGCTCTTCATCGTCGAACTGAACGATCTCTTTGATCGAGCGGCCGCCCTTGCGGAGATCGTCGCCGACGGCGATCAATTCCTTGATGACGATCGGCGAACGCGTGACCGACTTCATCACGACGAGCTGTCCGCGCTCGATGCGCTTTGCGATGGTGACTTCACCTTCGCGCGTCAACAGCGGAACAGTTCCCATTTCGCGCAGATACATGCGAACGGGATCGTTGGTTTTTTCGAGTGAGCCTGGCGTCAGGTCGAGATCGCTCTCGCCTTCGTGACCGTCGCTTTTTTCTGCGCCTTCGCGTTCGCCGGGGTTGCTGGAAATCTCCACGGCGCGCGCGGCTTTTGCGGATGCCTGGTCTTCGTAAATCTCAATGCCGTTGCGTTCAAACGTCGTGAGAAGGTCGTCGATCTCTTCCGAGGAATGCACTTCCGCCGGAAGGGAATCGTTTACTTCGTCATACAGCAGGTAGCCGCGCTCTTTGCCGATGGCAATGAGCTGCTTTACTGCATCGTATTTTTCTTCAAGGCCTACTACTGCCACAGATTCCTCCCGCAGTCAGACGACAATCCGGCGCACTCGTACGAACAGGACGCGAGTCCGCGAACGAAAGTTACATTGCCGAGGCTTGAACAGGCTGACGTGTAGGCGCAAACTGACGGAGAATTCCCCGCAAGCTCGCAATTTTTTTGGCCGCTGTGCGGAAACTCGAAGAGTTAATCCGCGGTGCGGTCGCCCTTAACGTTGTAAGAAATCCTCTGCCCTGCGCCAGTTGCCGCCGCTCGCCCCGTGCATCGCCCGCAAATCGCGTTACCGTAGTTCCAGTCCTTGCCGCTAACCGCAATCTTTAGATGCTGTTAGGAGCCGGATCGTTACCCGGTAAACCCTAATACGCTACACGCATAAGTAGTTTGGCGTCAATACTTTAATTGGGGATAAGGCTGTGGATAGGTGAGGGTAAGGGTGGAAAAGTTACCGCGGAGCTCTGGAACTACCGAGAAGCAGCCAGACGCTTCATGAGCTCTTGTTTGCGTTCGAGGAGGGTGCGGAGTTCGGGGCCGGTGGGGTTGGCTTCGATGCCGCGCTGGACCTCGGCGAGTTCGCGCTCGGCGCGGCGTTGTTTCAGGGTTTCGATGCAGCTTTCGGCTTCTTCCCAAGTGAGTTCGCTGGAGTCTTCGAAGAGGATTTCGAAGAGGACGCGGCGGTCGCGATCGTCGAGCTTGGCGCCGATCTCGGTGGCCTGAACCGGGTCGCCGGCGAGAACCGGAGCAATGAGGGCGGACAGAATTTTTTCGGTTTCGAGGCCGAGGTGGAGTTTGGCTTGGTTGATTTGATGGGCGAGTTCGAGGCGGAAGCTTTCGGCTTCGGCGAGCATGCGGATAATTCGACGTTCAACAGGCTTCGCGGAGCGGCCGATGAGTTCGGGTTTGACCTTTATTTGGTCGCGGCGTTCTTGGGCGGCTTTCGCCAGCTCTGAGCGCAAAACGGGTTCGTCGAGGCGGAGTTGCTGTGCGATACGGGTCGCCCACTCGGAACGCAGCAAGCGATTTGGAATTTTCTGAACATAAGGGAGAAGGAAATTTACGGCGTTACGCTTCCCTTCTCCGGTGGTTAGATCCATGCGGCGCGCGCGCGCGATGAGATAGTCGACGTAGGGCGGCGATTCTTTTAGAAGTTTGATGTAAGCGTCTTTACCCTGCTCGCGAATGAATTTGTCGGGATCGGCTTTGCCGGGAAGCGCGAGGACGCGGACTTCGAAATCCTGTTCGAGGAGAAGAGAGATGCTGCGCTCGGTGGCGGTTTGTCCGGCCGTGTCCGGATCGTAGTTGACGATGACGCGGCGGGTGAAGCGCGAGAGCAATTTGATCTGAGGCTCGGCGAGAGCTGTGCCGCAACTTGCGACGACGTTGCTGACGCCGGCACGGGCGACAGCGATGGCGTCCATATAGCCTTCGACGAGTATTGCGAAATCGGAACGGCGAAGAGCGTCTTTCGCGCGATCGAGATGATAGAGGACGTTGCTCTTGGAATAGATCGGGGTTTCGGGCGAGTTGAGATATTTCGGCATGTCGTCGCCGAGTGCGCGGCAGCCGAAGGCGACGATTTTCCCGGATTCGTTGGCGATCGGGAACGTGATGCGGCGGCGGAATCGGTCGAAGAGGCGCGTGCCGCTTTGTTCGCGCGAGATCAATCCGGATTCGACGAGGAGTTTGTCGGGATATTTTGTTTTCAGTTGACGCAGGAGAATGTCGCCGCCGCTGGGCGCGTAACCAATGCCGAATTGTTCGATTACCTCTTTGTTGAGGCCGCGATCTTCGAGATAGGCCCGGGCGACTTTGCCCTCGGAAGTGTTTTCGAGATTTTTGACGAAGAAGGATTGCGCGACACGGTGCATTTCGATCAGCAGAGCGCGCTGCTGGTTTTCGCGACGTTCTTCGGGAGAGCGCTCTCTTGGCGCCGGGACGGCGATGCCACTTTTTTCAGCAACGATGCGAATCGCTTCGGGGAACGGACACTTCTCCATCTCCATCACAAACTTAAAAACGTCGCCGCCGACTCCGCAACCGAAGCAATGGTAGATCTGCCTTACCGGATGCACGTTGAACGAAGGGGATTTTTCGGAGTGAAACGGGCAAAGGCCACGAAAATTCTGCCCGGCCTTTTTTAATTGGACGTATTCGCCTATGACGCGAACGATGTCAGCCTGCTGCTTGACGCGATCCGCAAACGATCCAGCTTCCGCCATTTATGCACGCAGCTCCACAACGGTGATGGCTTTGCCGCCGCGGTCGTCGGACTCGGGGGTGGTGCGGGCGACGAGCGGATGCGAAGAGAGAAACTGGGCCAGGCCTTTGCGCAGGGCGCCGGTTCCGTGGCCGTGGATTATGCGGATGCGGGGGCGATTTGCCAAGGCGGCTTCGTCGAGGAACTTGTCGACGCGGCCGGTGGCTTCTTCGACGGTTGAGCCGATGACGTTGATCTCGTCGCCGGTGGGATTGTCGGAGGGCTTCGATGTGACGGTGAAGTTGAGGCGCGCGGGCGATGCAGAGCCTGTACCCGGCGGCGCGCATTCGACGCTGGTGATTTGATCGACGGCGACCTTCATGCGGAGAGGGCCGGCTTCGATTTCGGCAGTGTTGCCATCGATCCTGCGCAAGACTACGGGTTTGCTGAAACCGCGAACGCGGATTTTTGCGCCGGGTTGGAGGCTTGCGGCGCTAGGCGCGGTCGGCGCATTTGTGGAGACGCCGAGATCGGATTGCGAATCGGAGAGAGTTTGCACGACGGCGGCGTTGAGTTCGTCTCGGGCCTCACCGCGGGCGTCTTGTAATTTGCGGCGGGAAGATTTTTCGAGTTGCGCGCGGAGTTCGCGATCTTTGACCGCTTCGACGATGGCGGCGACGTTTTCATCGAAGCGCTTTTGCATTTCGGCGAATTGCGCTTCGAGTTCCTTTATGCGGCGCTGCTGGCGCTCGACCCATTCGGTGCGCAACTTTTTTCGCTCGCCTTCGAGCGACTGGCGTTCAGCGTTCATCTGTTGCTGGGTGCGGTCGAGTTCATCACGGCTGCGATGCAGGTACGCGATAAGATCGGCGGCTTCGCGCGATTCGGGGGCAAGCAGAGAGCGAGCGCGTTCGATCAGGTCGTGCGGAAGGCCGAGGCGCTGCGCGATGGCGATGCCGCTGGAGCCGCCAGGAACGCCGACCATGAGGCGATACGTCGGACGGAGATGCACATCGTCGAATTCGACGGCGGCGTTGACAACGCCGGGCGTGGTGGATGCGTAGGTCTTGAGCCGATCGTGGTGCGTCGTGGCGAGCACGATACAATTTTTCGCACGGAATTCGTCGAGAAGCGCGACCGCGAGCGCCGCGCCTTCTTCGGGGGCGGTGCCGGTGCCCATTTCGTCGACGAGAACGAGCGTTTGCGGCGTGGCTTCTTCGAGCATCGACTTGAGATTGAGCATGTGCGCAGAGAATGTGGAGAGGTCGGCGGCGATGGATTGCTCGTCGCCGATGTCTACGAGCACGCGATCGAAAATCGGGAGAACGGCGCGCTGCGCGGCAACAGGAATGCCGGATTGCGCGGAGAGTGCGGCGATTCCGGTCGTCTTCAGCGCGACTGTTTTGCCGCCGGTGTTGGGGCCGCTGATGACGAGGAGGCGCTCCTCGCCGCCGAGATTCAGCGACATTGGGACGATCGGGCGATTTTCGCGGCGGAGTTTGTTTTCGAGCACCGGATGGCGG
>JAFAZL010000083.1 GCA_019239815.1 Acidobacteriota bacterium | reverse complement strand
TCGCCCTGGAGCGCGAGCGCGTGTAGCCCGGCGACGAGGTCGACCTCATCTTTGCCAGCGGAAAACAGGGCATCGACGACCTTCATGGGAATTTTGACTTCGACGTTGGAGCGTTTGTGGTCCTTCGAATCCTTAGAGCTTTCTTTGTCGATGACATGAACCAGGAAGTAGTTGTTCTGCTTCGCGACGCGTACGTCTTGATCCTTGTCCTGAACCGTCACGAACTCGCCGTCCTTCGAATCGCGCACGGCATTGAGCAATGCATGGAAATCAACCCCATTGCAGTCGAAGTGATCGATCTTCACGCGGCCCTTGTGGAACTGATCTTTGTCGATGGTCGGGAGGACTTTCTCGGCCAGCTCGAGCGGGATGTTAACGCGAACGATTTCGCCCTTGGAATCAGGGTCATCGACGCGAACGTGGAGCCAGCGGTCACGCGAAGCCGAGTCGGTGGACTTCGGAGAGTTTTGTGCGGAACCGGAGATGGGCATGAGAGCGAGAGCGCCTGCGATCAAGGCGACTGCCGGGATCCTGCGAATGCGGTCGTTCATGTGACTGCCTCCTTCGAGGGGCGCGCCTGGCGGAAGCGGGAGCCGGGCTGAATTGGCCGGATCCGGGCGCCTTGGTCACATATACGAGGACCCGTTTGAAAATGTTTCCTAATAGTTTCGGTGCAGCGGGGCAAAAGAAACCGCCCGGCTGGAGGCCGAGCGGTCGGGGAACTGATTTCGTTCGATGTTGGTAGCTGACTAAGGCTTGAACTTCATGAAAACAGCTGCTAATGGAGGCAAAGTCATGGGCAGGGAGTGATCGCGGCCCATGTGCCGATGCTCTTCGGTGTGGATACCCCCCATATTCCCCATATTCGAACCGCCGTAGATGCCTGCGTCTGTATTCAACACTTCTTCGTAGAAACCGGGGCGCGGGACGCCGATGCGATAGCCGGAGCGGGGAACGGGGGTGGCGTTCATCACGACGAGCATGATGTCGTCGGGATTTTTGCCGCGGCGGACGAACGAGAAGGTGCTGTTGTCGGCGTCGTTGGCGTCCATCCATTCGAAGCCGTGCCATTCGAAATCGACTTCGTGGAGGGCGGGTTCCTTGGCGTAGAGCTTGTTAAGGTCGGCGACGAGATTCTGCACACCGCGGTGCGGTTCGTATTGAAGCAGATGCCAGTCGAGGCTGTGAGCCTCGGTGAATTCCGTACGTTGCGCAAATTCCTGACCCATGAAGAGCAGTTTTTTGCCCGGGTGCGCGTATTGGTATCCGTAGAGCAGTCGAAGGTTTGCGAACTGCTGCCACATATCGCCGGGCATCTTGTGAAGCAGCGAGTTTTTGCCGTGGACGACTTCATCGTGTGAGAAGGGTAGTACAAAGTTTTCGGTGAACGCGTAGAGCAGCGAGAAGGTCAGCTTGTTCTGTTCGTATTTGCGATGGACCGGATCGGTCGAAAAATACTTGAGCGTGTCGTTCATCCAGCCCATGTTCCACTTGAGGCTGTAGCCGAGGCCGCCGAGATATGTTGGGCGCGATACGGCCGGCCATGCGGTCGATTCCTCAGCGATCGTCAGAATTCCGGGGAAGCGGTCGAACGCAACTTCGTTCAGCCGCTTGATGAAAGCGATGGCTTGAAGATTTTCGCGCCCACCAAATTCATTGGGCACCCACTCGCCTGACTTGCGCGAATAATCGAGGTAGAGCATCGAGGCGACGGCGTCAACGCGTAGGCCGTCGATGTGGTACTTGTCGAGCCAGAAGAGCGCATTCGAAATGAGATAGTTCACGACCTCGTTGCGGCCGTAGTTGTAGACCAGCGTGCCCCAGTCGGGATGCGACCCTTGCCGCGGGTCGGAATGTTCGTAGAGGTGCGTGCCGTCGAATTCGGCGAGCCCGAACGTGTCGCGTGGGAAGTGCGCCGGCGTCCAGTCGAGAAGAACGCCAATGCCGGCTTGATGGCAGCGGTCGATAAACTCCATGAAATCGGCCGGGGAGCCATACCGGCTCGTCGCGGCAAAGTATCCGATGGTCTGGTAGCCCCAGGAGCCGTCGAAAGGATGCTCCATGATCGGCAGCAGTTCGATGTGGGTGTAGCCGAGTTCCTTCACGTACGGAATCAGCTCATCAGCCAATTCGCGGTAAGTCAGCCAGCGGTTGCCCTCTTCTGGATTGCGCCGCCAACCGCCAAGGTGAACTTCGTAAATGGAGATTGGCTTTTCGAGCCAAGGCGTCGTCTTTCGCCGAGTCATCCACTGCGCGTCGGCCCATTTGTGAGCATCGAGTCGAGCCACGATGGAGCCGGTATTGGGTCGCAATTCGGCCTGAAATCCGTATGGGTCAGCCTTGAGCGGCAGCATATCGCCGCGCGGTCCGATGATTTCGTACTTGTATACCGCGCCTTCGTCGAGCTCGGGAATGAACAGCTCCCAGATGCCGGACGACCCGCGTGCGCGCATCGGGTTAACGCGTCCATCCCAATGGTTGAAGTCGCCGACGATGCTGACCCGCCGTGCGCTCGGCGCCCAGACCGCGAAGTTCACGCCTTTCACGCCAGCTACGGTCGTGATGTGTGCTCCGAGCTTCTCGTAGGCGTCGTAGTGCCGCCCTTCGCCCATCAAGTACAGATCGAAGTCGCTCAACAAATAAGGGAACGCATAAGTGTCGTAGCGTTCGTATGCATCGCCCGAATACGTCTGAAACCGGATGCGGTAGTTCGCGGGGTCCGGCTTGTCTTTGTAAGTTTCAGGCAGGGTGGCTTCGAAGAGCCCTTCCGGCCGACGCTTCTGCGCTTCGAGATTGTTCGGGATGCCGGGACCCGAGATTGTCGCCGAGTATGCGTGCGGGTCGAAAAACCGGATCACCCAGCGAGGCCCCGTGGGCGTTGCGACCGGCTGCGGCCCGAGCACCGCGAACGGATCGGAATTACGCGCCGACAGGATGGCATCAATTTGTGAGTCGACTTTGGCTTGCGCCGCGTTTGTTTCGCGCGTTGCAGTTTTTTCGGTGCGCGGTTCTGGCACGATTCGTGTCTCCCAAGAAACACAGCTTCGATTGCTTACTCTGGGCGGGCCCAGTTTGGATGCGGGTGCGCGCTCATTTGACTCTCGGGTCTGCGGGGTTCCCGTGAACGTGGAGCAAGTTTGCGACGCCGAAGCCTTGCACGTCAATTGTCGCGCTTGCGGGGGCCGTGAGGGCGCGATAGAGTGCGGCGGGTCGCCAGTTTGCCATTGTCTTTTTGCAGCATCGAGTGGGCATTGGCATCGCGCCCCGCAACCAATGCACGGACATAGCCTTCGTCAACGGGAAATCTGAACTCATGCCAAGCCGGAAAAAACTAGGTGTCGTTGTCGCAGTCATCTCAATCTTGCTGGTGTTTATTGCTGGGTCCCGCCTCGCCTCGCAAGCCCAAGACCGCAGCCAAGGCCGCTCGATGGTCGTGTCGCGTGGCGGGATCGTGGCGAGCGAATCTCCTCTCGCGTCGCAGGCGGGCGTGCGCATTCTCGAAAGCGGCGGCAATGCTGTTGACGCGGCCATCGCGACGAACGCGATGATGGGTGTCCTCGAGCCGATGATGAACGGCATCGGCGGTGATCTTTTTGCCATCGTCTACGACGCGA
>JAFAZL010000071.1 GCA_019239815.1 Acidobacteriota bacterium | reverse complement strand
GATGGAAGCGTATCGTCGTCACCGTCGGCGAGAAAATCGGAAAGAACCACCTCACCTACGGACAGGGCGCCGCCGCTGAAATCACCGCCATGGCCACGATCGGCGCAGCGGACTGGTTCGGTCTGCCAGTCAGCACAACTCACGTCTTATCTTCGGGTGTCGCCGGCACGATGTTGGCGAATCACTCGGGTCTACAGTGGGCCACCGTGCGCAACTTGCTCATGGCTTGGGTCCTCACCCTCCCCGTCGCCATGATGCTCTCCGGCTTCCTCTTCTGGACTTTCAGCCAAATCTTCTAACGCCGAGGCTCCGGCGCCGTTCCACCAAACAACGCCAACCAAACATCGAAGGGCACGGCCAACGCCGTGCCCTGTATTTTTCCAGCCTACTTGTAAGGATCAAACTGTCATTCCGACCGGAGCGAGCCGGTGCCCTTTCTTCACGTTCGCTCCTGCGAACGTGCCGGCTTGCGAAGTGGAGGAATCTCTCTTCGATGTCAGCTACGGGCGACAGCGGACCTGCACGGTATTCGCCGCGGTCCCACCCTGTCACGCCGATTCCGCCACCACTTCCGCGCCTTCCTGCTCGGTCACCACGATTCCTCTCGCCCGAAACGTCCCAATCAACAACACCAAATTGCTCAGCAAAATCACCGCAAACGCCAGCGACGGCAAAAAATCAAACGCCGCCCCTCGTGCCTCCAACACGTCGATCCCCAACACCGCCGTAATCAATCCGCGCGGTAAAAACCAAACCATGATCTCGCGCTCGCGCCTGCTGAACCCTCTCCAGATCGGACGCCCGGCTTCGACCGAGATCCAACGCGCGATCAACAGCGCACCAAAGCATTCCAGCGCAAACAAGATGTTTTTCCGCAGCCCCGCAAATTCCACCAGCGCGCCAAGCAGCACGAAGAAAAACGTCCGCAATAAAAACGCCAGCTCGCCGTGAAACGTCAACATCTGTTCATGCTGATGCTCGACGCTACCCCGCTGATCCGCGCGCATCGACGTCTGTGAAAACCATCCGGTCGCGTCCGGAGCCTCGTCGATGTGCAATCTCCTGCGGACCATGGGCAAGTTCGATAGCGTCAGCCCGAACACTAGTACCGCCACAAGTTCGTTTCCCTTCAGCGCGTGCGTTCCGGAATAAACCAGGAGCACCGCCGCGAACGTCAGCACATGCCAAAAACGTTCTTCGGTCAAGATTGGTAGCAGATACGACCACAACATCCCCGCCAGCACGCCGCAGCAAACCGACAAAACGAGGCTCGAGAGCAAACTCCAAGCAATCGCCTGCGGCCGCGCGTGCCCACCCGCAGCCACATCGAGCAGCGACGTCACCGCCAGCACCGCCAACGCATCTCCCAGCGACGCCTCTACCAACAGTGTAACTTTCACCTCACGCCGCAGATTCACCTGCTGCAATACAGGCAAAATAATCGAGCTGCTGACGCATCCCAGCACCGCCCCTACCAGCAACGCCGAGATCCACTCAAAATGCATCGCAAAGTGGCAGACACAGGCCACGCAAACGCCCGCCATCAAAAAACTGACCAGCGCCAAAAAAAAACCGCCACCGAAATGACTGAGAATCTCGCGCAACTTCAGATCTAGCCCGCCCTCAAACAGGATGAGCATCAATGCCAGCGACCCGAATCCGTGCGTCGCTCCGCGAAAGATGTCGGGATCGATCCAATGCAACACCGGCCCGATCAGCACCCCCGTGAACATCAAAATAATCACGTCGGGCACACCCGTAAACCGCACAAGCCGGTTCGCGATAAACGCCAGCACCAGCAGGCCGCCCAGCATCGCGAAAAACAGATTCAGGTCCATAATGTTTCAGTCGGCGCCTCTACTCTTCGGTATTGATCGGGTGGGGCCACGGAACTGCCGTGCCCGTCTTCTCGCCGCTCAAGAGCGAAAGATAATCCCGCGAAGCCCGTGCCAGACGCAAATGAAAATCAAAACCTAAAGAGGTGGATTTCATGACTTCGATACTCTGGACGAGTCGATCTAAATCCTTGGCAGGGTCATGCACGGGCGCAGCATTGCTGCGCCCCATGTCCGCTAGCACACAGCCCCGGAAACGCTGTGCTTCTCCAAGGGATCGCCTATCGTGGATTGCGGCGGTCGTATCGCTGGGAGCGCTGGCCATCGTTCCCGGTCCCGCAATTCTGGCTCAATCGCACCCCGCCCAATCAACCGCCCCGTCCGCGGCGTCCGGCCTCTTGGTCACAGGCGCCGTCGCGCAGGATCTAAAACTAACCACCGACGACCTCAAGAAAATGCCCCGCAAATCCGTCAGCACCAAAGGCCACGACGACCAACTGCATCAATACGACGGTGTACCGATCAGCACCGTGCTCGGCAAAGCTGGAGTGCCCCAAGGTTCAGCCCTGAGAGGCAAGAGCATGGCGCTGATGGTTGTCGCCGAAGGTTCCGACGGCTACCGCGCCGCCTTCTCGCTCGCCGAACTCGACGAAGATTTCGCTGGCGAAGCCGTCCTCATCGTGGACTCCGTGGACGGCCAACCGCTCGGCGCCGACCAAGGCCCCCTCCGCCTCATCGTTCCCGGCGACAAACGCCAGGGCCGCTGGGTCCGCGTGCTCAAATCCATCACCGTTATGAATCTGAGCGGCTCAACCGGCTCCTCAAATTGAGCGAGGCCCACTCCACGCCATAGCAGCACCCACTGCACGTCGTAGCACCGACACCGCCGCAACCCTCTGAAACCACACTCGTTGCTTACTCCTGTTTTCTGGAAGTTTGTAACCAACCTACCTTGAGTGACTTACACACACTTGGGAAAACAAGGGGGGTGTATATCCCCTCCCAATTTGCTTCGC
>JAFAZL010000890.1 GCA_019239815.1 Acidobacteriota bacterium | reverse complement strand
GAATCACATCCTTGTGCAATATGTAAGTGCAACGCCTTTAGAATTAAATCCTTACGCAAAACCCCTAGGGGGAGGGAGTAGCTCAGTCCCTAGTTGGGAATCTCGAGCTCCTCACCCACAACTCTTACTCGCCAGCCCTGCTAAAATCCCTCCGCCATGACCGAATCCGCTGCCTCCCAAGCCCCGGCGAAGATACGTTGTCGTTGGGCGACCCGCGAACCCAACATCGCCTATCACGACGAAGAATGGGGCGTGCCTGTCCACGACGACCGCACCTGGTTTGAGTTCATCACACTGGAAGGCGCGCAAGCCGGACTGAGTTGGGAAACCATTCTCAGGAAGCGCGATCGCTACCGCAAAGTCTTCTCAAATTTCGATCCAAAAAAAATCGCCCGCTACGATGCCAAGAAAAAGAAATCTCTGCTCGCCGATGCCGGCATCATTCGCAACCGCCTCAAAATCGATTCCACAATCACCAACGCACAGGCCTTCCTGAAAATTCAAAAAGAATTCGGCAGCTTCGACAACTACATCTGGCGCTTCGTTGACGGCAGGCCGTTGCAATCAAATCTGGAGCCAAGCACCAAGATGACCGTTAGTACAAAGATCTCCGATGCCATCAGCAAAGACCTGAAGAAGCGCGGATTCCGTTTCGTTGGTGCCACAATCATCTACGCATTGATGCAAGCCACAGGCCTCGTCAACGACCACACGAACAATTGTTATCGCTTTGCGATCCTGAGCAAATCCGCAAGCAGCTGAGCGAGCTCACGTTTTTCGGTGCGATGACGCGCGCGCCTCAACGAGGCACCTTGCGTCGGAACTCCGGCGAGCTTACGATTAGATGTAACACCTTTTACTGAATTCCCGCGGAAGTTTAGCTGTCCAAGTAAGTAAGCGAATCGCATGCGTACTCTGCGATGACGTGTGACTGAGGAGAGGCACGCGAATGAAATCGGTCGTTGTGGTCGGCGCGCAGTGGGGTGACGAAGGAAAAGGCAAGGTCGTCGACTATCTCGCCGGGTCGTTCGATTACATCGCACGCGTCGCCGGCGGCCACAATGCCGGCCACACCGTCATCATCGGCAAAGACCGCTACGTGCTCCAACTGATTCCGTGCGGGATTTTGCGTCCCCAACAGCACACCGTGATAGGCACGGGCGTTGTCATCGATCCAGCCGCGCTCGTCGCTGAAATCGACATGCTCAAGAAAGTCGGCATCGATGTTAAAGGCCGGCTTCACGTCAGCAATCGCGCACATCTGATTTTTCCGTACCACCGCGAACTCGACAAAGCCGCAGAGACGGCGCGCGGCGAAAATAAAATCGGCACCACATCGCGCGGCATCGGTCCTGCTTACGAAGACAAGATGGCGCGCCGCGGTTTGCGCACTTGCGATCTTCTCGATCCCGCGCTGTTCCGCGAAAAAGCCGCTCGCGTCGTCGCCGAAAAGAATCGCTTGGCGAAGGGCGCTTACGGAGCTGACATCGACTTTTCGCACGAAGTGAACGCCACGCTCGAGCTCGGGGAAAAAATCCGCGAATACATTTGCGACACGGCCGAACTCGTAAATCACGCGCTCGACGGCGGCAAGTCCGTCCTCTTTGAGGGCGCGCAAGGCACGATGCTCGACATCGACCATGGAACGTATCCGTACGTCACATCGTCGAGCGCGATCTCAGGCGGCGCAACCGTCGGCGTCGGCGTCCCTCCGACAAAGATCAAACACGTTCTCGGAATCTCGAAGGCCTACACAACGCGCGTCGGCGGCGGCCCATTTCCAACCGAAATGCCCGACCTGGATGCGCAAGCGATTCGCGAGCGAGGCAAGGAATTCGGCGCGGTAACCGGACGCCCGCGCCGCTGCGGCTGGCTCGATCTCGCCGTGCTGCGCTACGCGAAAATGATCAACGGGATCGATTCGCTGGTGGTCACAAAGCTCGACGTATTCGACACGCAGAAGGAAATCCAGGTTTGCACCGGCTATACCTATAAAGGCAAGCCGATCAATGAGATGCCGGCGCTGGCCGAAGAACTCGAACGTGTCAATCCGGAATACAAGACGCTCCCCGGGTGGTGCCAATCGACCTACGGCGTCAAGG
>JAFAZL010000833.1 GCA_019239815.1 Acidobacteriota bacterium | reverse complement strand
GCGGCCGGTTTGGCGCGCCACGCAGGGCAGAAGCCGCAAGCGGTTACGCTGTAAAAGGCTGCAAGCGGCTCGTAGGGTAGAGTTTAGGGGATTGCGGTTCAGTAGGTGTAACAACCTGCAGTATTCAGTCTCCACGTAGTGGTCCAGATGGGTTTTTCCGCTTGTTGCGGTGCCTTCCTTCGTCGAGGTAGGAAGCCAGCCAGGCAAAACGGGTAAACCGAGTTTGGTGTCGAACTACGGTTTTTTGATGTGCCGATTTTTGTCGTCTTGATTTAGGAGGAACGTTGAGTTCGAGCGCTTCGCCCCTCGGGGGCAATTCCTGGTTTCTCGGCACCGGCCGCCGCAAAGAGTCGATCGCGCGAGTGTTTCTGCGCGCCGGATCGGGCAAATTCACGGTGAACGGTCGAAACGCTGATCAGTATTTTCCGAATCATGCGTGGAAGCATGATGCGACCGAGCCGCTGAAGTTCACCAACCTGGGCGACCAGGTGGATGTCGTGGCCACCGCGAATGGCGGCGGCGTCGGCGGGCAGGCTGGAGCCGTGCGCATGGGGCTGTCGCGCGCGATTGCGCGCTTCAATCCAGAGCTGCGTCCGTCGCTCCGCACCAACGGATTTTTGACGCGTGACTCCCGTATGAAGGAACGCAAGAAGTACGGGCAAAAGGGCGCGCGCAAGCGCTTCCAGTTCACGAAGCGTTAGTTTTCAGCGGCCCGGTGCACAGTGCCGGGTCGCAATGAGCTCCGGCGAGCGTCGTAAGGCGCTCGTCGAGATCACGGCCGGCAAGCCGCCGGCAAAAAGGCTGCTCTGCAGCGAGTCATCGGCGCGATCGATGACAGCTGCCGCAAGCAGCAATCTAAAGAGGAGGCAACTTGGCAGTAGAAATCACAATGAAAGAACTCCTGGAGGCCGGAGTTCACTTCGGTCACCAGACGCGTCGATGGAACCCCAAGATGAAGGAATACATCTTCGGGGAACGCAACGGCATTCACATCATCGATTTGCAAAAGACATTGAAGATGTTTCGCGAAGCGAGCCGCTTCGTGAGCGAAATTTCTGCGCATGGCCGCACAGTTTTGTTTGTCGGCACCAAGCGCCAAGCCCAGGAAGCGGTCGCCGAAGAGGCGAAGCGCTGCGGCGCGTTCTATGTGAACCACCGCTGGTTGGGCGGCACCCTCACGAACTGGGCGACGCTGCAGAAGTCGATCAAGCGCCTCAAGTTGCTAAAGGCGATGGGCGAAGATGGCCGCATGGAAGAGCTCTCCAAGAAAGAGCGCGCGCGGCTGGATCGCGAAATGAAGCACCTGCTGCAGAACCTGGCGGGCATCGAGAACATGACGCAGCTGCCCGACGCAATGTTCGTCATCGACTCGAACGCCGAAGAGATCGCCGTGAAGGAAGCGCGCCGGATGGGCGTGCCGGTGGTTTCGGTGGTCGATACGAATTGCGACCCCGATGTCGTGGACTGGATCATCCCGGGCAACGATGACGCGTTGCGCGCGATTCGCTTGTTCACGTCGAAGATCTCGGAATCGGTGCTCGAAGGACATAACCTGTACGCGCAATCGCAGGTTGCCGAGCAGAAGTCGGCGGAAGACCAGGCAGTCGTAGATGGTGTCGAGTACGTCGACACGAGCAAGTACGAGCAGTACGAGAAGCAGGAAGGCGATTTCGTCGAGGGAGCGGAAGCAGCTGCCGAACCCGCGGCTGAAGGCGTCGAGGCGACGGTCCCGCCGGACGAGGAAAAGCGCTAACAATCCGCGCTGGCAAGATTCAACGGGCCCGGCGCTCTCGTTTACAAGATGCGCCGGGCCGTTTTGCAGCTAGAGCCTTTTGCCCCAAAGGGCCGCGTTTCACAAAAATTAATTTCGTCGAAACAATGAAAGAGTAGAAGAAAAGGATGAGTACACAACCGCAAGCCATGCAAATACCAGCGAACCTCGTGAAAGAACTGCGCGAACGGACCGGAGCCGGTTTCGCCGACTGCCGCGCCGCGCTCGTGGAATCGAGTGCCGACATCGAGAAGGCGATCGACATCCTGCGCAAGAAGGGGCAAGCGGCGGCTGCCAAGAAGGCGCAGCGCCAGGCGTCGGAAGGGCTCGTCGGCCACTACATTCACGCCGGTGGGAAAATCGGCGTGATCGTCGAGGTCAACTGCGAGTCGGACTTCGTGGCGCGCACGGAGGCTTTCCAGCAGCTTTGCCACGACGTGGCGATGCATATCGCCGCGATCGACCCGCGCTATTTGCGCCGCGAGGAAGTCACGCCCGAGATGCTCGAGCGCGAGCGCGAAATTTACAAGGATCAGGCGAAAGCTACCGGCAAGCCCGAGGCGGTTATCGAGCGCATCGTAACCGGCAAGATGGAAAAGTTCTATGAGGAGAATTGCCTCTACGAACAGCACTACATCAAGGACGAGTCGGTGACGATCGGAGAGATGATCACGCAGGCGATTGCGAAGCTTGGCGAGAATATCTCCGTGCGGCGCTTCGTGCGGTTCAAGGTGGGCGAGGTTGCCGGTGGCACGGCGTCGGCTGAAGTGGCTGCACCGGTTACCGCGTAAGCTTCGGCCATTTCAATCAACTATTGAAGGCGTTCCGGCTTTGCCGGGACGCCTTTTTCTTTGTAGTGCGCGGGACAGGATTCAGACGGACACGGCGGTGCCGTGCCCCGGCGCGTGTGCGCGATGATCTGCCGCACGCCGCGGATGTTTGTTACAATTCCGAAGCTTTTGAGATCGTTCATCCCGGAGACTCATGGCGGCGAAAAAGACGGCAAGTAAGAGTAGCGGCGGCTGGAAGAAAAACCTGCCGAAGTACAAGCGCATCGTTTTGAAGCTTTCGGGCGAATCACTTCAAGGGCCACAGGGATTTGGCATTCACGGCGAAACGATTCAGGCGATCGCCCAAGAGCTGAAAGAAGTTCGCGATCTTGGGGTCGAGATCGCGATCATGGTCGGTGGCGGCAACATTTTTCGCGGCGGCCGGCAAAAGGGATTTGAGATCGATCGCGCGACTGGTGATTACATGGGGATGCTGGCGACGATGATTAACGCGCTGGCATTGCAAGACGCTCTGGAGAAAGAAGGAGTGCACACCCGGGTGCAGAGCGCAATCGGCATGCACCAGGTGGCGGAGCCGTTCATCCGGCGACGCGCGGTGCGGCATCTGGAAAAGGGGCGCGTCGTCATTTTCGGCGCTGGAACGGGGAATCCATACTTTTCGACGGACACCGCGGCTGCGTTGCGCGCGATGGAAATCAAGGCGGACGTGATCTTGAAGGCGACGCGTGTCGATGGAATTTACGACGCCGATCCGGAGCGAGTATCGGATGCGAAGTTCTTCGCGCAGATCACATATCGCGATGTTTTGCATCAGGATTTGAAGGTGATGGACTCGACGGCGATTTCTCTGTGCATGGACAACGGGATGCCGATTGTCGTGTTTAACATGAATCGGCATGGGAACATCAAGCGCGTCGTGCTGGGCGAGCGCGTGGGTTCTACGGTTACACCTGCCTAGAAGCGGAAATTGGAAGTTGGCAAATGGAAATTAGAAGACGAGAACGATACCCTCGGGTTTCGGATGGTAGAGGACGGATATGACGACGATTGGTTCTACGAAGGAAGCGTCAGCGGCTGGGAAGACGCGTATGGAAAAAGCGATCGAGGATTTCCGCAAAGAGATTGCGACGCTGCGAACGGGGCGCGCGAATGCGTCGCTGCTCGATGGGATTCGCGTGGATTATCACGGGACGCCGATGCCGGTGAATCAGCTCGGCACGATGACAACGCCCGATCCGACGATGATCGTGATTTCGCCGTGGGATCCGGGCGTCGTGCCACTGATTGACAAGGCGATTCGGACTTCCGATCTGGGACTGAATCCGACGAACGACGGCAAAGTTGTGCGCGTGCCGATTCCGGCACTTACCGAAGATCGCCGCAAAGATATGGTGAAGCACCTGCACAAGGTGCTGGAGAATCACCGCACTGCGATTCGGAATGTTCGCCGCGATATCAAGGAAGCCATCGATAAACTCGAGAAGGACAAGAAGATCAGCCAGGATGAGCAGAAGCGATCGCTGGAAGAACTGGACAAGTTGTCTCACACAGAGACGAAGAAGATAGAAGATCTGAGCGCGACAAAAGAAAAAGAAATCATGGGGCTGTAGAAGCCGCCCGAAACTGCTCGTTCCTAAGCTAGCTTTTCAAACTTAAGATTAAGGCTTTTGTGGCGCGCTCGATGCCGTCGTTGATGATCCGTCCGCGCGCGTCAGTGTGAAGAGCTGCGCCTGGTCGGTTTGGACGGCGTGCAGAAATGCAGCGTAGTCGGGTTTGCGATCGGGGGCCACACGACGCTGCAGAAAGTTGATGTGGCGAATCGCGGTGATGACGCCGGAATTGGTGTTGTAACGCGAGACAAACGTGGCGTAGTCGCGATCGACGACGGTACCGGTCGGAAGTTCGACGCTCGTGCCGGTTGGAAGATGCAGCGTCACGCGGGTCTCGACATCGAGCGGAGTACCGAGATCGATCGGTCCCGTTTTCTCCGCCCCACCCATTTTCCCCGGAATATCAGGGACGGTTAGCACTGGAAGTGGCGCAGGAATGCGCACTGGCTTTTTCGACCAATCGACAAATTTCGGCTGCGATATTTCGTACTCGACGGTGAACGCGTTCTTCGTTGCGTACGGATCGGATGCGCTAGCCGAGAGAATCTTGCCCCGGAAGCCATCGGACAACGACATCAGTTGCGCGACTTCTTTCCATTTGTCGCGCGGCGATTGATGGAACGCCATGCGCAGCAGCAATTCATTGTCACCGCGCATGCTGTATTTCACTTTTGCGTCGAGCGCGCCGTCAGGCGTGATCGTGGCGTCGACGGTGACGCGCTGCGTCGAAGAAAACGGCAACTCGCCCGAGATATTCATCCAGCATGATTCGCCGGCGCAGTTTGCGCCGAGTTCGAGCGCTTTTTTGCCGCGAAGATCGGGACGTATCACACCCCACGGAGCGACTTCGAGATCGGGATCGAGATAGATGGTGTGCTTGCCTTCTTCGATCGCCACGAGGACCTGAGAGAAAAGCGAAGGGCGAGGAAGCTGCTTTTCCGGCGCCTCGACGGTGGTTACGAGGAGCGTCTTGACCGGCTTGGTGCGCGACGTGAGCGCAGTGTAGAGCGAGATTTTGTCTTCGGGTGAGCCGAAGCCTGACGAGAGAGTTTCGGAATATCCGCGCTTGCCGAAACGGCTGAGGTCGAGCGGAAGATCGACGGTGCGAATTTTCGTCGCGACGAAATTGTAGTACGCCACTTCAGGAGTCGTCTGATCGTGCGGGGCATTCTTCATTGCGGTCGCAGCCTGCGTCCACAACTCAGGAGTTGGGTGCGCTTGCAAGGCGGATTGCATTCGGCGCTGGAGTTGATCCCAGGAGCTAAAAGTAGTGATGGCGACATCGGAATCGCCGGACGTCGGATCGTTTGCCGATTTCGGAAGATCGGATGAAGCCACGCTCCAGCGGTACAACAGACGCCCGTCGTCGCCGGAGCCGTTTTCGGTTTTTGAGGCTACGGGAGTTTCGGCCGAGATTCGAATTTGTCCGACTTCAGTCGTTGTTCCTGAGTGCGCTGCAAAGCGAATCGCGGGTAGATCGAGCTCGAAGATTTCTTTTGTGACGACGCCGGTCCGATCGAAGTTGTGGTCCAGCCAAAACTCCGGCGCGAGGGCGGGGTGTGTTGTCGTGGTGATGACGCGGTATTCAAGGATATCCGAGGGCTCGAGACCAAGGATGCGGATCGATTTGACGCGGACATCCTGATACGCGGGGAAATCGGCGACGGCAGCATCGGGTTGATCGGTGATCGCACCCGGAAGGATATCGGCGGAACCGCCGCTCTTGTGCGTGATGTGGACGAGCGGGA
>JAFAZL010000801.1 GCA_019239815.1 Acidobacteriota bacterium | reverse complement strand
CAATCACCACATTCCCGCCTTCGTTCAGCGCATAGCCCGCCGCGATCTTGTCCCAATATTTCGCGATCAAAATCTTGATGCTCGCGTCGCCACCCTGCTCCTCATCGTCCGTCGCCACAAAAATCACATCGCGATTCAGCCGCGCGTTCGCCCGTTTCAGCGCCACAATCACCGCAAGATTCGTCGCGAGCATCGCCTTGTTGTCGATCGCACCGCGCCCGTACAAATATCCGTCCTTGATCGTTGCCGCGAAGGGATCGACCGTCCACTTTGCCTTGTCCACGCCCACCACATCCATGTGCGCCACCAGAAGCAGCGCTTTCGACGGATCGGCCACCGCCGAACTCCGCAGCCGCGCCACCACCGACGTCCGCCCCGGCGCTACCGGCAATTCCTCCGCCGGAATTCCTTCTTTCTTCAACACTTCTAAAATGTATTTCGCCGCCTCCGCCTCATTCCCCGGCGGATTCGTCGTGTTAATTTTGATCAGATCCTGTAGCCAGACCTTTGCGTCACCGCTCAGCGCCGTCAAATCGCCCAACGGCGGCCCACCCTGCGTTCCCGGCAACCCATTCGTCGGCGGCGGAGCCACTTGCGCACGCGCCGATCCCACGCCGAACAGCGCAAGAAAGCCTGCCAGCGCAATTGCAGCGGCCACTTTTGCAAAAATCTCCCCGTCAATTCGTCTCACGAATTCACCCTCTCTCAGCAGTTCCGGCTCCAAGGAAGATTGGACCGATTTGTGGTCTTCAGTCGCCGCGCAACTGTCTCAGCCGCAGCCTTTTGCAACGTTTTCCGGCATTTCTGATTCATACTAGCATGCAGGGTGAGGGACCCTGTGTCGGCGAGTCGGCCCAGTTTCTTAAGCTCAACGTCACGCAAGCTCAACTCGGCCTGAACCCGAGCACCGCCCGCATCCGTCCAACGGGAACTGACGTGATTTGCCGCGGGAATGTCGTTACGGCATTCTAGTGATCGCTATCGGTCGCGCAGGAGCGCGCTGAAAAAGGGGTTTCGCCATGAAGGCCATTCTCACGACCATCTTCCTTGCCCTTTCCGCCGCCGCACTACTGCTCTCGTTCGGTGACCACCTCGCGCACGCGCAATCCCCCGCTGGCCCCGGCGGAGCCGGTCAAACCACGCCGCAGCAAACGGCGCCGACGCAGCCGCAGCAACAGCAGAAGCCGCCCGAAGCCGGCGCTTCGATCAACGTCGAAGTCCCCGTTGTCACTCTCGACGTCATCGCCGCTACGCAACACGGCGATATTCTCACCGGCCTGAAGCGCGAAAATTTCCGCGTCGTCGATGACGGCGCTCCGCAAACCGTCACCGGATTCGGCGCTACCGACGCGCCCATCACCATCACGATGCTGATGGAATTCAGTAGCCGTGGCTATTTCGACTGGTTCGCCTACCAGGCAAAGTATTGGGCCGACGCGTTCTTTCCCAACCTCAAGCAAAAAGATTGGGTCGCACTCGAAACCTTCGACATGAACACCCGCATCGAAGTCGACTTCACTCAAAATAAGGAGGAAGTCCGCGCGGCTCTCTACCACCTGTATTTTCCGGGCTTCAGCGAATCCAACGTCTTCGACGCAATTCTAAAAGTGAACGAGCAAATGAAAGACGTCAAAGGCAAGAAATCTATTTTGCTTTTGGCCACCGGAGTGGACACCTTCTCGAAACACACGCTCGATCAAACCATGAAGGAACTTCGCCAATCCGACGTCACCATTTTTGCGGTCGGCCTCGATCGCCCCTACATCAACTTCATTGAGTCTCACGGCAATCAGGGTTCGCACATGAATTACCTGCAAGGCGAAAATCAACTCAAGACCTTCGCTCAGTTGACCGGCGGATACGCCTGGTTCCCGCAATTCGACGGCGAAATTCCCGAAATCTTCCGCCAGGTAGTAGCGTTCCTCCGCAATCAGTACAGTCTCTCCTATACGCCGACTACGGGCGCCAACGACGGCAAGTTCCACAAAGTCAAAGTCGAACTCGTCCAACCCGACGGCTCCCCGCTCATCGTCAACGACCAAAAGGGTAAGAAGCAGAAGGTCGTCGTCTATGCCCGCGAAGGGTACACCGCCGTTAAAGGCGGCGTCGGGGATTGAGGAAGTTGACAGTCGACAGTTGAAAGTCGAAAAGCAGGAGCGCACGAGTTTTGATTTTTAGTAGCTCGTGAGGTTGAGATCCTTCACTGCTCGAACCGACGCGTTCGCACAGAAGCGAACGCGAAACAAAAATGCGTCGGTTCGCTTCCGTTCAGGATGACAGATCTGGATTGTTCACTCCTTTCTTGCCGAGATTTGGGTTTCGGAATTCCATTTTCGAGTTTCGATTTCCAATTTCCATCGTGCTTCAGTAGCCGGCGGAGACGTCGACGACGTTGAACATTTCGCGGTTGTCGAACCAGCGTTCGAGCAAGTCCATCAAGATTTCGGTTTCGCGTTGCCAGAGGCGATCGCTGACGCCGGCGGTGTGCGGCGTGATGAAAAGATTTTTCGCTTTCCAGAGCGGGCTGTCGGGTGGAATCGGCTCGGTCGTTGCAACATCGATGGCAGCGCCGCGGATATCGCCACTGTTTAACGCTTCCACGAATGCATTTTCATCGAGGATTGTGCCGCGGCCCATGTTGATGAGGCGGGCGCCGCGCTTCATGCGGGCGAAGCGCTCGGGGCCAAACAATTTTTGGGTATCGGGTGTATCGGGAGCCGCGAGGACAACCCAATCTGCGTGCGGCAATGCCGCGTCGAGTTCGGAGATGGGAAGAATTTTATCGACGAGCGATGCGTCGCCCTTGCCGGAGCGCGTCATGCCCCAGATGCGCATGTCGAAACTATTGGCGCGGCGCGCGACTTCGCGTCCGATCGATCCGTAGCCAACGATCAACATCAATTCGCCGCTCAGTTCCGTAATCTCGCCGGGAATGCTCGACACTTCGTTTTGCGCCCAGTAACTCTTGTCCTGATAACGGACAGAGTCCATGAAATTGCGCGCGAGCAAAACCATCATGCCAATCACATGTTCGGCCATGCCGGGAGAGAAGAGGCCGCTGGGATTGGTGACCAGCACGCCGGAATTTTTCAACGCGGGATACATCAGCTGGTTGACGCCGGCGGCGGTGGAGTGAATCCACTTCAACTTTTTGGCGAAGGCAAACTGATCCGGGCGGAGTGACGCGCCGACGAAAATGTCGGTGTCGGGGAGTTCTTCGGGAAGGCGGTCGTAGTCGGGGAGATGGACGACGCGCATGTCGGGCCAGCGTTTACGAATCGCGGCGGGCATCATCTCGTCGGCGCGCCATTGTGGAAAGGGGTGCCAGACGCAAACGATGAGCTTGGTGTCAGCAGGCTTGGTGCGGGCGATGGTCAACGAGGCCTCCGGGGGCTTAGGGCGTGCCCGATTGGAAGTGAACAGCGAGCAGCCGGTTCCAAAACGGGAAGGATAGGGTACACCCCCCTATGTTTTATGAAGAGTGCGCAAGGCATTAGGAATAAGTGAGTTACGGACAAGGCATTTTCAAGAGTGTGGAAGCTATTGATACGGCGGGAGTTGCGGAAACGCGTAGATACGGACGATTCGAAGTGAGATCCCGAGTTCACGAACGAGTGTACCATATGGTAACATAGTTGTCAATAGCAATTTGTGGCTTCGGGGCGGGCTTTATTCGCGGCTGTGCCACCAAGCGAGACCGAGGCCGACGAGGGCGCCGATTCCAACGGTGCCGAGAATGAAGACGCGAGCCACCGGGATGGCGATCCAGGCGATGATGACGAGGCCGGCGGAGACGATGGCCCCGGCTTTAGTGCCGGGAACGGGGAGATTGCCGAAGGCGAGCTTTTGGGGCTCGGCCGATTGGCGGCGGCTGACGTTTTCGAACATTTTTGAGGCTCCTGGCCGGTGGAGACAGGGTGGACTAGAGAGGGGATGAATGCAAATGGAGAACGATTCGGTTGTGGTGGTTCGTGAAGATCCAGCCTTCTTCTCGAAGTATTTCCGAGGATCCGCCGCCACTCTATCCAAGCGCAAACAGCTGGGAGGGACCACGAGCGACAGACAGAAAAAGAGTTGACAGCAAATGCCTTCAGGGCTAGCTTCGGCGCAATCTTACTGTGCTTCGAGGCCCTACCGACTGCTGCTATTGAACGTGACCACTTTC
>JAFAZL010000951.1 GCA_019239815.1 Acidobacteriota bacterium | reverse complement strand
GCCAAATCACCAAAGACGAAAAGCTCAACGTAACTTCGTTCTCTTGGTCGCCCGATTCGACGTTGATCGCGTATTCGGTAAC
Source organism: Acidobacteriota bacterium (assembly GCA_019239815.1). The sequence continues at coordinate 4,138 of JAFAZL010000951.1, read as the reverse complement.
GGCGAATCCTTTTCTTTCATTCCGTATCGACGAAGACATCTATATCGCGGACCTCGCTCACGATAACGCCGTCCACAAAGTCATCGCGCTCGAAGGTCCCGATGGCGGCCCTATTTTTTCTCCGGACGGGAAACAGCTTGTATTTTCCACCGCGCTCGCATCGCTATACCCCTTTTACGCGAACAGCCACATTGCAACCGTCGATGTGGACAAAGTTCTCGGCAAGCCGGCAACAACGCCCGCCGATGTCCGCGATCTCACTGCGAAGTTCGACGAAGATCCCCGCCTCATCGATTGGGGACCCAACGGCATCTATTTCACTGCGCTCCAAAAGACGACCGGCCATCTATTTCGCCTTGATCCATCCACGGCGCAGATCACTCGGATCAGTTCGCCCGACTCTTTTCTCGGCGAAGACGCCTCGCTTACCAAGGACTTCAAGACAGTCGCGGTGATCGCCGAAGATGGCTCACACATGGCGGAGCTGTACGTCTCTCCCGTCGATCACTTCGAGCCGCGCAAACTCACCGATTTCACCGCCCAGGTAAACGGCTGGACGCTCGGCACGGCCGAAGTCGTAAGTTGGAAGAGTCAGGACGGCGCCACGATCGAAGGCGTCCTGCACAAACCGGCCGACTACGATCCTGCGAAGAAATATCCTCTACTCGTTCAGATTCACGGCGGGCCGACGGGCATTTCGTTGCCGACGCTTTCGCCGAACGATACGTACTACCCAATTCAGATTTTCCTCTCCAAGGGCGCGTTGGTCTTGCAGCCCAATTATCGCGGTAGCGCCGGCTACGGCGCCGCATTCCGTGCGCTCAACGTGCGTAACCTCGGCGTGGGCGACATGTGGGACGTCATGAGCGGCGTCGATTCGCTCATCAAAAAGGGAATCGTTGACCCCACGAAACTCGGCTCCATGGGCTGGTCCGAGGGCGGCTACATCTCCGCATTCCTCACGACGCACACCGACCGTTTCAAGGCCATCTCCGTCGGCGCCGGCATCAGCGACTGGATGACCTACTACGTGAACACCGACATCACCCCGTTCACCCGTCAGTATCTCCACGCGAGCCCACGATGACCCGGCCATCTACGCCAAGACCTCCCCGATTACCACCATCAAGCAAGCCAAAACGCCAACCCTAATTCAGCACGGCAGTGTCGACAAGCGGGTTCCGCCCCCCAATGGCTTTGACCGCTATCGCGGTCTTCAGGACCAGCACGTCCCATCGCGCCTGATCCTCTACCACGGTTTTGGACATCCCATCACCAAGCCGAAGTCCAACCGCGCCGTCTTGCAATCGAACCTCGATTGGTTCAGCCATTACATCTGGGGAGAAGCGTTCCCGAAAGAGTCGCCTATCCTCGGCTCCAGTGAATTCCCGGGCGACTCGTCGAAATAGGCAAATATCCAGCCCGGAATTGCAATTCGATGGACGCACCGAATGGCAAACATTCAGGTCAAATTTCGTACTGTACGTACTTGAACGAAAAACCCGGGTGCTTTGTGATGTCCATCATTGCCTGTCGGCTCGCTCGCTCCGTATAATTTCAACCTCTTAAGTCTTCCGCAGACTGACGCTGGACTATGTCCGACCGGATCGGCTAACGGCTGTCCGGTGTCAGCGATTTAAGCGAAAAAATCTGGAATATTTCGCGGAATCCCCGAGTCTTCCCAGTGACTCGCGTGTTCAAGCGCCTCAAGGACCATCTAGTGACGACGTGTTCTCCTCGGCCCCTCGTTGAAACCGTATGCAACCGCGGCTTCTCAGCCATTAGCAAGATCGCTCGCGGCTTCATATCTTTGGCTCTTTTGGCCCTCGCGTCCGTACCCGCGACGGCCCAGGTCAATGTCCTCACGTATCACAACGACATCGCCCGCACCGGCCAGAACACCAACGAGACGATCCTTACCCCTGCCAACGTCAACTCATCCACCTTCGGCAAGCTCTTTTCGTTCTCGATCGATGGCTATGCCTACGCGCAACCCCTCTACTACGCCAACCTGACCATGGGCCCGGGCACACCTCAAGCCGGAACGACTCACAACGTATTTTTCATCGAAACGGAAAACGATTCCGTCTACGCCTTCGACGCCGATACGAACGGCGGAGCCAACGCTTCGCCTTTGTGGCACGTTTCGCTCATCGACTCAGCCCACGGCGCCGGCTCCGGTGAGATTCCGGTGCCCACTCCGCCCCTGTCTTCATCGAATGGCAACAACAACGTCCTGTCTACCGACGACATCATTCCCCAAGTCGGCATCACCGGTACGCCGGTCATCGACCCGACGACAAACACGATGTACGTCGTCTCGAAATCGACGATTTCGAGCACTAACTATTTCCAACGCCTACACGCGCTCGACATCACAACCGGACAGGAGAAATTTGGAGGACCGGTTTTATTGTCGGCCCAAGTTCCCGGCAATGGGAACGGTAGCTCAGGTGGTGTTCTCAAGTTTGATTTGAAATGGCAAAACAATCGTGCTGGTCTGCTGCTCCTGAATGGGATCGTCTACATCGGCTTCGGCTCGCACGGCGACAACGGTCCGTGGCACGGGTGGATCCTTGCTTACAACGCCGAGACGCTTCAGCAAACCAGCGTCTTCTGCACCTCGGCAAATGGGCAAGGTTCGGGCATTTGGCAGGGCGGCGCAGGACTCGCTGCAGACGTACCCGACCCTGTCAACCATCCTTTCGGCCGAATGTTTGTCACCACCGGCAATGGCACCTATGACGCGACGACTCCCTATGCGAACGGAATGGACTTCGGCGACGACGACCTCCGCTTGGATCTGACCAACGGCGTGCTCACCGTACAGGATGCCTTCACACCCTCGAACCAGGCGAACCTCAGCAGCTCCGATCAGGATTTGGGCTCAGGCGGAGCCGTGCTGCTTCCGCCGCAAACTGGAGCGCACCCGAACGAGTTAGTGCAGGTCGGCAAGTCGGGCACAATCTATGTGGTCGATCGCGACAATATGGGCGGCTACAGCACTTCCTCGAACGACGACGTCCAGGAATTTCCGACTCAAATGGGCGGCCTCTGGGGCATGCCCGCGTATTGGAATGGCAATTTATACTTCTGGGGACGCAACGACACTCTCCGCTCCTTCACGCTAACCGGCGGCCAATTGGCTGTTAATGCCGTCGGGCCAGACCAGGCGACTTTCTCAACTGCCACGCCGAGTGTTTCCTCCAACGGCACCAACAACGGAATTGTGTGGGCCATCCAGGCCGACGCATTTGCCGCACAAGGAAACGCGATTCTGCGCGCCTACGATGCCACCAACATTACGAGCGATCTCTATAACAGTTCGCAAAATTCTTCGCGCGACGCGGGACCGCAAGCGGTGAAATTCACCGTCCCGACGATTGCGAACGGAAAAGTCTACGTTGGCGGCGAAAAGAGTGTCAGTGTTTACGGCCTTCTTGCTGGCTCGCAGGCGACCGCAACTCCTGTGATCAGCCCCGCGGGTCAGTCTTTCACCAACAGCATTTCGGTCACGATCACCGACACCACTCCAAACGCCGCCATCTTCTACACCACCGACGGCACTACGCCGACTTCCGCATCCACCGCGTATACCGGTCCGATCACCGTCACGGGCACCGAAACCATCACCGCTATCGCGACTGCCACCGGATTCGTCAGCAGCCAGCCGGCGTCGCAAACGTTCACCGACGCCTCGCAGACGCTCGCGCCGACTTTTAACCCCCCGGCGGGCGGATACACTGGAGGACAAACGGTCACGCTGTCCGACGCTTCCCCCTCGAGCAAGATTTACTTCACGCTCGACGGTTCCGCGCCAACGCCCGGCTCCGGCACGACGCAGCTCTATTCGACTCCTCTTGCCGTCAACCAGACGACCACCATCAATGCGATCGCCACAGCCGCCGGCCTTTCAAACAGTCCTGCGGTGACCGCGATGTACACCATCGGCCCCAACTTCACCGCGGGGTTTGCGGCATCTTCGATGACATTCAACGGCAGCACCGACCTCGACGACACTCGCCTTCAGCTAACAAACGGCGGCCAGAACGAAGCAGGCAGCGCATTCTTCAATGCCCCGCAAAACATTCAGAGCTTCACAACGAGCTTCGCCATCCAGCTCTCGAATCCCGCCGGC
>JAFAZL010000721.1 GCA_019239815.1 Acidobacteriota bacterium | reverse complement strand
GAAACTCCCAAAAGTAAAGCATGCCATCCTTCCTCCAGATACCAATCGTCCCAATCCCGCGATCCACAAAGGCAAGTTGTTCATATCCGTTTTCTCCCCGGGTGCGGTCTGCGCTTTAGACGCCAAGAACGGAAAGCTGCTGTGGCGTCGAGAATTACCGTCTTTCGGGTCAGATTCGGTTTATCTGGCAAGAGGAAAGCTGTTCGTCAAAACCCCTACAACTCTTTACGCTCTGCAACCTCGAACAGGCTCGATCGTCTGGTCGTTTTGTCCGTATGGCGATTCTGGCGAAAAGATCTACTCGCACCCGACGCTTCACCGCAACAAACTGTTCATCGGCGATAGATACGGATACCTACATTGCTTGGATTCTCGAACTGGCAAGACCATATGGAAAGTGCTCACCAATACTGAGAAGAACCCAGATGTAAATTCGACGCCAGTAGTCACCAAAGGTCTGGTCATTGCCGCGACGAACGCAAACATGGTGGCTGCGTATGCCGAAGAGTCCGGAAAACAGGTTTGGATGCGGAAACTTGACGGCCCGTCAAGTTTTGGGCCACTTCTTTTTGGCCGACAGTTGGCGGTGGTTACAGATTCGGTTTATTTGCTCAAAACGGATACGGGAGAAGTTATTCGTAGGTTTTCTTGGAAAGGCGATGCAGTCAGCCGGGCGGATTGCACCCCTGGAAACTTGGTATGCATCCTTCGAGGGAGTTGGCCTCCGAGTGGAACTGTCAAACTAATCGGGTTGGACGAGAGCGGCGTTCACTTTACGCAAAGATCGACCACCTACGTAGCGTTCGTGCGGTATGCAAAGGAAACCAAGCTAATTTACGTTTCGCATCTTGAAGGTATTGATGTACGCCGCCAATCCAACGGAGCGCTCACATTTAAAATTGGGCGAAGCAAAGTGTCATCTGAAATCAGTCAAGTTGATGTCGACAAGAACAGAATCTACGTACTTACGGGCGACGGGTACGTGTACGCCTTACGACATCCGTCCGTTCCGAGGTCCCCATAAACGGGGTAATCGCCAACTGACTCACTGCCGAATCTAATACGGACCTGAATTGCCGGAGGATTTGGTGGGGCGTAGACTAAAGTGGGTTGCGGCGAGGCGTGTCAGCGACGCCTTCCGGAACGATTAGAGATGGCGCTTCGCGACAAATTCGGGCGGGCGATTACCGACCTGCGGATCTCGGTGACGGATCGATGCAATTTTCGGTGTGTGTATTGCCGTTCGGCCGATCCTGAGAACTATCGCGACCATGATGAGATTCTTACCTGGTCCGAGCTCGATCATTTGGCCCGAGTGTTTGTCGGCCTTGGGATTCGCAAGGTGCGGGTGACCGGCGGCGAACCGCTGGTGCGCGACGGCGTTGAGGACTACGTTGGCCGACTTGCCGCGCTCGGTGTCGAAGACCTTTCCATCACAACAAACGGTCATCTGTTGACCGAACGAATGAACCGGCTCATCGCTGCGGGTTTGAGTCGCGTCAACATCAGCCTCGACTCGCTCGATCCGGCAAAATTCGAAAAGATTACCCGCACGAGGTCGTTCGATACTGTGATGCGCGGGATCGAGGCAGTGCAGGCGTCGAAACTTGCGCCCGCGAAGGTGAACGCAGTTCTTGTACGCGGCATTAACGACAACGAAGTCGAAGCCTTCGCTGGATTTGCGCGCGAACGTGCCGTCGTCATGCGCTTTATCGAGTTTATGCCGCTCGATGCCGATCGCCATTGGAATCGCAATCTCGTCGTCCCGGCTGCCGAGATTCATCAGCGCATTCACGCGCGGTGGCCGCTGGTGCAAATCCCGCATGAGCGAAGCGAAACGGCACGCAAGTATCAATTTGCCGATGGCGCGCCTGGGGAAATCGGCTTAATCGCGCCGGTGACGCAGCCCTTCTGCGGGCATTGTTCGCGCATTCGGCTGACCGCCGACGGCAAGCTTCGAACGTGTCTTTTCAGCAAGGACGATCACGACCTGAGAGGATTGCTGCGCGACGGGGCGAGCGATGAAGAGTTGTCGCACTACATACGCTCGGTCGTGAACGAAAAAGAGGAAGGGCATCGAATCAATGCGCCGGATTTTGCTCCGCCGTCGCGGACGATGGTTTACATCGGCGGATGAATCGAGGCGTCGAATCACCGGATTAAAACGTGTTTACGGGCATTCGCGCCAAGTATCGATGGAAAATCCGCACCCTCTAACATCGGAGGGTGCGGCACCCAGGCACAGTTTCTGCTCGCCTTATCGAACCAACTTATAGCCTGAATCATCCAACGCTAGTGGCCGCTGTACATACGCGATTTCACCTAGATTCATTTTCACCGAGTAGTCCTCGACCCATCCTGCGGATTACGTTAGCATCGCTGTAGTGGCGTCCCCGAAACGGAGAATTCATGGCTGACGAAGACGACGAGCAAGACGGCTCGCCAGACGATCCGCAGCCCGAACCTCGGATGTTCACGTTGACGGAAGCGGAGCGCGCGCGTCGCGAAGTCGAGCCGTTTCTGCTTGAGGCGATGGATTGCCGCAAGAAGCTCGCCGGGCTCGAAACCGATCTTTCCGCAGTGTCTACGCGCATCATGATGATGGGCGGAGTAATCGTGCCGTACGAGAAGCTGGCAACGCTGCGTCTTGAACACACACAGCTCGCGGAAACGATGCGCACGGCGCTCACTCGGATTCTCGAAACCGGCTGCCTCATCAAGGATCTCGATACCGGCTTGCTCGATTTTCCTTCGCGTATCAACGATGAAGACGTGTATCTGTGCTGGCGCATCGGCGAGGATCGCATACGTTTCTATCACCGGCAGGATGAAGGCTTCGCCGGGCGCAAGCCGCTCGACCCGCGTGATCTAGGGCCCGGCGATTTCGTGCAATAACAAAGTTCATCATTTTCAGCTCGGCCCAATTCCATCGGCCACACCCCGCTTATCGAAAGGATTCCGTTGTCCGACTACCACGAAAATAGATTGAAAGATTCCGCAAGCCCCTACTTGCGCTCGGCTTCTCATCAGCCCATCGACTGGCACGAATGGAATGAAGATGTCTTCGCGCGCGCGAAGTCTGAAGACAAGCCGATCCTGCTTGATATCGGAGCTGTTTGGTGCCACTGGTGCCACGTCATTGACCGCGAGAGCTACGAGAATGCCGAGATCGCGCGCGTCATCAACGAAAATTTTGTGCCGGTGAAAGTCGATCGCGATGAGCGGCCCGACGTCGATTCGCGCTATCAATCCGCGATCAGCGCGCTTTCGGGACAAGGCGGCTGGCCGCTCACGGGATTTCTGCTTCCCGACGGCAGACCATTCTTCGGGGGAACGTATTTCCCGCCCGACGATCAATTTGGGCGGCCGGGCTTCAAGCGCGTGCTACATTCCGTCGCCGATGCGTACAAAAATAAGCGCGCCGATCTGGAGCGCGCCGCGAGTTCGCTCGTGGACGCAGTCGCGCAGGCCGAGGTTTTTACCGGCGCGCGCGCTGCATTTGACCCCGAAGTCGTCACCGCGCAAATCCAGTCCGTCACGCAGCAATTCGATATCAAGAACGGCGGTTTCGGCCGTTCGCCAAAATTTCCGCATTCGTCGGCGATCGATCTCGTGCTCGAGCGCTACCAGCAAACAAAAGAGAAGCATCTGCTCGCAATCGCCGAAACGACGCTTGAGAAAATGGCGCGCGGCGGTGTGTACGACCAGCTTGCCGGGGGCTTTCATCGCTATTCCGTCGACGAGCGATGGCTTGTTCCGCACTTCGAGAAAATGTCGTACGACAATTCCGAGCTGCTAAGAAATTATCTGCACGGATGGCAGGTCACGCTGAATCCGTTTCTGCGAGAAACGGCGGAAGGCATCGTCAACTGGGTCAACGAAACGCTTTCCGACCAGAGCGAAGGCGGGTTTTACGCCAGCCAGGACGCCGACTATTCGCTCGACGACGACGGCGATTATTTCACCTGGACGCTCGACGAGCTTCGCGCGGCGCTTCCGCCAGTGCAAACGCGCGTGATGGAGCTGTATTACGACGTTGAAGCGCACGGCGAGATGCACCACAATCCCGCGAAGAATGTTTTGTGGGTCGCGCGCGACGTGCGCGAAATCTCGAAAACGCTCAGCCTCGATGAAGCAAACGTCCGCCTCGCCATTTCGGGTGCCAAAGAAAGGATGCTCTCTGTTCGCAAAGACCGGCCGACTCCGTACATCGATCGGACGATGTACATCAGTTGGAACGCGATGTTCGTGTCGGCGTATCTTTCTGCGGCAACCGTTTTCGGCGGTAGCCTTGGCGGAGGTTGCCGCAGGTTCGCGCTCA
>JAFAZL010000661.1 GCA_019239815.1 Acidobacteriota bacterium | reverse complement strand
ATTCACCCTCCGAAGCGGGTGACGTTTAACTCACCCAGTGAGGGAATTCGGTAGAACTTTCTCTCATGGGCCGGGTTAATTGTAGACAGGTCGGGCCCCAACTCAATTGTCAAAAATCTAAAAGGAGAGTTTCGAACATGAAGATTTCGAAGAGCCTTGCGGGAGCGTTGGTGGCGCTTGCATTGATCAGTGGAAGTGTGGCGGTGGCTCAAAGGCCTGCGGAGAACGTAAGCGGCCGGAGGCATCCGAATTTGGCAGCGGCGCAAAGGTTGTCCCAGCAGGCGTTTGAGAAGATAACGGCGGCGCAGGAAGCCAACGAGTGGGATATGGATGGACACGCTGCCAAGGCGAAGGAGCTTCTCGATCAAGCAAACCAGCAGCTGAAGCTGGCTGCCGAAGCTGCTAACAAAAATCATAAATAAGAAGCAATCGCTTCGAGACCGGGATTGGAAGTGCAAAGAACGAGGGCCGCCGAGATGGCGGCCCTTTTTTTGTGTTCGTTGAGACTAAAGGTTAGTGGGCTTGGGGCCAGCGGGTGAGACGGTCAATTTCACCAACGGGGACGTGCGTCGTGGCAGGGGGCTGGAATTTACGAAGCGGCGCGAGGCCGCACAGTACGCGAGGGACGAGCCGCCACCGATGCTTCGCGTTTGGCTTTGTGGCGTCGAGGATTTCTTGGAGTGACGTCCTCCCGGTATCTGACCAGCTCTCGCTCGATGGCGCGTGTGGCTTCCTTGGACAGTCCGATGAATTGGACGCCAACGCCAACTTTTGGCTGGCAATAGCGTACTTCGCAGCGAGTCTCGATCTGTACTCCTGTGAGCAATAGTTCGAATCGCAGATTTAGCACTGATCCTTCGGGAAAATTTTGGCTGGTATTGATGAACATGCCGCCCGTACTCAGGTTCGGCGGCTTGACCACCATGATTTCATCGCGGCCTTCGTACGAGATCGTGATTTCTCTCACGCTGTTCACGCGCTGACTACTGCGTCTGCTTAGATCGTGATCCGATTTCTTTTGAGAATGTTTGCTCATCCGTTCACCGATTTCTGGGTCTCTGACCAACGCTCGCCAGACGTGGATAAGTGCCAGCTATGACGCTTGACGCCACAATAGGGGCAGAACGCAAAATTCGGCGAAAGGTCCCGGGCGCACGAGCCGCAGGCTTCCGTGGATAGCTGTCCAAACGCGACGACGCGTTGCACTTCTTCGAACGTAGTCAGTCCATCGCGGACGAGATCGAGAGCGTATTCCTGCATGAACTTCATTCCGTTGTGACGCGCGAGAATGCGAATTTGGTCGTTGTGGCCGGTTCCCCGGATCGCCTGGCGAATCGGCTCGTTGAGCTGGAGCATTTCGTAAATGCCGACCCTGCCGCGGTAACCGGTGAAGTCACACAGGTCGCACCCGTTGGCCACGTTGTGCACTTGAGGCGGCTCCATCATCCCGGCGGCCATGACCAGATTCACATACTCCTGATCTGGCTCAGAGGAGGAATGACAGGAGCAAAGGCGTCGCACCAAGCGCTGCGCGATGATCGCGCTTAAAGCGCTACCGATCTGGTATCCGGGGACGCCTAGGTCCAGAAGTCGGGTCACGGCGGAAATACTGTCGTTGGTATGCAGCGTCGAGAGGACGAAGTGGCCAGTCTGCGCGGCTTTGATCGCAATCTCAGCCGTTTCCATATCGCGAATTTCACCGATCATTACAACATCCGGATCTTGCCGCAGAACCGACCGCAAGCAACTGGGGAAGGTCAAGCCAGCCTTAACGTTGACCTGAACCTGGTTGAGTCCGGGAAGCACATATTCGACGGGATCTTCGACGGTTACGACATTCACTGCCGGACGGCGTATCTGGTGGAGGCAAGAGTACAACGTCGTGCTTTTGCCCGACCCGGTGGGTCCGGTCACCAGGAGCATTCCCTGTGGAAGGCGGATCGTGTCGGAAAGTCCATCGGCGAGTTCTTTAGGAATTCCCAAGGTTGCAAAATCCTTGAGAGGCGATTCGCCCTCAAGGAGACGCATCACCACTTTCTCTCCGTACTGAGTTGGGAGAGTGGAAACGCGGAGATCCACGCGCCGCCCGTTGATTTTGACGAGGAATCTCCCGTCTTGCGGATTGCGCCTCTCGGCGATGTCCGTGTCCGAGAGGATTTTTACACGCGAGGTTATGGTGTGCTGGAGGGCGCGGGGAATGCGTTGATAGTCGCGCAAAATGCCGTCGATGCGGAAGCGGACGGCGGTGTCGTTTTGTTGAGGCTCGATGTGAATGTCGCTGGCTTTGCGTGCTACGGCGATCTTGATCATGGTGGCGACCAATTGGACCGCGGGAGTGGTTTTGGACTTCTGCCGCAACTCCAACTGCATCTCGCGCATGGCTTCGACGTTGCGCTCTTGACTGCTCGAGGAGATAAACTCCATGCCCGTCGTATCGTCGGCTACTTGAACGCTATCTGTCGGAGCGTCGGCTGTGGCGTAGATTCGTTCGAGGGCTTGCGAGAGTTCGCTTTGAAATGCGAATTTGGCGAGAACTCTCAGTCCAGTCTTGAAGCGGAGTTCATCCAGAATTTGAACGTTTTGCGGTTCGGTCATCGCAACTGTGAGGGTCTTGCCGTCGATGGAGATGGGGATGGCTCGGCATCGCTTGGCCAATGCCAGCGGAATTAGTTTCAGGACCGACGCGCTCGGCTGAAGTTTCTGACAGTCTACATATTCAACTGACGACACTTCTGTCAAAGCCAGCGCTAAATCTTTTTTGGATACAAGGTTGCGTTGGAGCAGCAACTCTCCGAGGTGGCTAACTTTGCCTTGTTGTTCTTGGAGAGCTTTCTTTAGATCGGCCGCTGAGAGTTGGCCGCGTTCACAAAGAATTTCCCCTAATCGCTTTTTCTTCATCATTCCGCTTTCCGCCGTAGCGCACAAGTGGCTGCGGCGATGACACACACTGTCGCGGAAGGGGATTCTCAATTTATAACACCTAACCTCGAGGTTTACGGAATCTCTATCGAACCTATTTCGCAGCATGCAACTAGGCCAACCCAAGGTGATTCTCATTTGGCTTCTTCGGACACCGCGTTAATGAGCAGGTGAATAGCTGACCTGTCGCTAGTCTTGTGACGAAACAAAAAGGGCCGCCGAAGTGGCGACCCTTTTTCGATTGAGACCGCTTCCTTAGGATTTTGTATTAGTGGGCGCGGGCGCCGGAACTTGAGCCGCTCGATGAGCTGACGGAGGCGCTGTGGGAAGCCGATGAGCTTGAGCTTGCGGCGGAGAAGCCGCCGGAGCGTCCGCCACTGTTGCTGCTGGAATTGCCGCCTGCGCGGGCGAAAGAGAAGCCGGAACGCGGCGCGGAGGGCGGCGCTACTGAGCGCGACGCCATCGAGAAGTTGCGCGCTGGAGCCGCGGTCGGATTTGCTACGCGCATAGACGAGGTCGAAGTTGGAGCGGCGCCACGTGCGGCAGTGGGTGAGACGGTCATCGCACCAAGGCGCGCGTTCGTCGCAGAAGGTGCGCCGGAAGTTACGAAGCGGTGCGAGGCCGCGTCGAAGCTGAGCGCCGAATTGCT
>JAFAZL010000720.1 GCA_019239815.1 Acidobacteriota bacterium | reverse complement strand
TGATAGGTGTTCTGAATCGCACCTTGGGGAGCGTTCGGATCAGGTCCGATCTGCAGTTGATTCAGATCGTTAAGCTGGAGGTTCGGGAAGCTGTCCAGACCCGGGAAGGAGAATTTGCCGGCATCAAAGGTTTGCGTGAAACGGTTGAAACCGATGCGCAGTTCGTTCGTGAGGGTGGGCGAGAATGTGTGGTACTCGTTGATCGTGACGAGATGGAATTTGTTCGGTTGTGGCAGAAAGAACACCGGAAGTGTCGCCGCGTTGTCGATACCAACGGCGCTGTTGTAGATGTAGCGGCCGCGAATCTGATCCTTCGGCGAAATATCGTAATCCATGCTCGTGGTCACGAAGCGATAGTTCGTGAAAAATGGAGCCAAAACCGCGAAACCCGCGGTGGGCAGCGTCGTGCCACCGACCCAATTGATCGGCGTGCACGAAGAGCTCGGCGTCGTGCCAGGTGAAACGTACTTGTTGAAGATCGCGAGGTTCGTCGCCGAGAGGCCTGGAGTCGCGTTGATCGTCGCGAAGCTAGCTGCCGTCGGCGCGCAAACTGCGCCGCCCGTGCCTGCCTGGCCCAGCGGTTCCTGCTCGTAGTTCACGAAGAAGAAGAGTTTGTTCTTCTTGATCGGACCGCCGACCTGGCCGCCGAAGCGGTTGTTGTCGAAGCGCGGATTCGAAGTGAGACCACCAATGCCGTTGATGCTGTCGAACGCGTTGTAGTTGCGGTTCTGGTTGTAAACGTACGCCACGCCGTGGAATGCGTTCGTGCCGCTCTTCACAACGGTGTTGAACTGGCCGCCCGAGGAGTGACCGAATTCAGGGGAGAACTGATTTTGAAGGAGCGAGAATTCGGCAACCGCGTCATTCGGAACCATAACCAGCGGACCGGTCACGCCCTTATTGTTATTGTCGACGCCTTCGATCATGAAGTCGTTGTTACGCGGACGCTGGCCGCCGATTGACGGGCCCGTGCCGACGCCAACGCCACCGCTCGTCGCGACACCCGCGCTCAGGAGCGAGAGGTTCAGCACGCCGCTGAAGTTGCCGCCAGTTGAAGCGATCGCGCTGTCGGCGATGTCTTTGGATTCGAAGGTCGTCTGCAGCTGCGCGGTCGTTGTATCGAGCGCGGCGACGCTGCCGGAAACTTCGATCGAGGTCACTGCGCCCTTAACTTCCAGGGTGATCGGCAGCGAGCTGATCTTGTTCAGCTGAATCGTGTATCCATTAATTGTGGTCGACGCAAAGTTCGGAGCTGACGCGGTGACGCTGTACACGCCGACCGGCAAGTTCGGAATCCGGTATTCACCGGTTTCATTCGCCGTCGATTCATACTTCACACCGGTGTCGGTCTTCGTTGCTTCGACACGCGCACCGGGGATGACCGCTCCTGTCTTGTCGAGAACCGTTCCGACAAGGTCGCCGCTGATGACCTGAGCCGCGACATGGGAGCTAACTGCCAGACCCAACACAACTACCAACAGAGTTAACCAAACAACCGTGCTTCTAAAGGCTATTTTCACTTAGCCCTCCCTAAATTTTTCAAAAATCCCCGTTTTTGGCAGGAACTTACGAAATCCATGAACTAAAACAAGCTACCCCACTCTAAAAGTTCTTTCGCTTGATGGCTCTAGAGGGTGCAATCGAGATTCCAAATTGGCTGATTTGTTCGATTTTGGGACGATCTTTTGAATCGCTATAAGCCTATAATTTTGAATAACTTATAACACTTCTTGTTGGAATTTATGTTTGATTTATTCGACTCATTCGGTGTGGGTATATAAGCGCACATAGATGCTATGGAATTTAGAATTATCTACCATACCGCTTAGGTGGGGTAATAACGAGTAAGAATAAGGATTTTCGTCAGTTTGGGCCGCCTAGCTGAGCCGTAAATGACAGTCAAAATGTCGTATCGCCGCTCACCGAATTGACCGCCCTGCTTAAACTCAACTGGCCCGACGCCTTCGTGTCGGTTCGCGCTTGACTCTAATTGCTCCCCCGGATAAACCTCCATCCCATGACCAACGAAGCACCCTTACCGGTTCGCAGTTCCTCGCGCCGTCGATTCCTGCAGCAGACGGTTGCCGCGACATCATTGGGAGCGTTCGCGCAACCGGATTTGCTTCCGGCACAGCGTCTAGCGTCCGCGCCCCCCTCGCCCGCGACAC
>JAFAZL010000578.1 GCA_019239815.1 Acidobacteriota bacterium | reverse complement strand
CGAAACCGCGCGGCCATGTCCTTGAATTCCGGATATTCGAGTGTGACGTCGCGACCCGATCGCGCCCATAGCGTCGTCTTGCCATTTTCGATTTGGGCGATGGCACGGACGCCGTCCCACTTGATTTCGAAGACCCAGTTGGGACTTGAGAAAGGTTTGTCGCCGAGTTCGGCGAGCGTGGCCCGCACGCCGCTTGGCATCTTCGGCATCGATGTTTCGACCGCACCCGGCAATGCCGAAGGATCGACGGCGCGCCGTTCGCGGGATGCCGGACGGCCTTCTCGGATGTCTTCCAGCGTGCGGCCGCTGACCACTGATTCGGCGTGCTGCTCGGCGTCCCATTTCGCGTCCACGAAGGCGTCACGGTGCTTGATCAAGAGCCATTCGTTTTTGTTACCGGGCTTTTTGAGCTTCACTAGGACGAAACTGCCGCGAAGCTTTTGTCCGTTGAGCTGAAACTTAAAGTCGCCTTTCGCGAGTTGGTCTTTGACGCTGAGCGTTCCCTCCGGCGCATACGTGCCCTGGTCCCATATGATCATTTCACCGCCGCCATATTCGCCTTTGGGGATGGAGCCTTCGAAATTTCGGTATTCGAATGGGTGATCTTCGGTCTGCATTGCAAGACGCTTGTCGTTGGGATTCAGCGAAGGACCTTTGGGAACTGCCCAGGACTTCAGCACGCCATCGAGTTCCAAGCGCAGATCGTAGTGAAGATGCGTTGCTGCGTGCTTCTGAACTACGAAGGCGCGATCGCCGCCGTTATGGCGCTCGCCACCCGCGGGCTCCGCGGTTTTTTTGAAATCGCGCTTCTTCTTGTATTCGTCGAGCACTGGTGTTGGTTTTGATTCGCGTTACGCGAAAAACGAATGCGCCATGATACAGCCCGGCGCAGCTTGGCACTAAAAGCAAAACCGCCGGCGGGTTGGCCTACCGGCGGTTTCGAAATGCTCGGGGTCTAGATCTGAACAACGAGCGCGTCATACCTTAACGATGCGGGCGCTCGTTTCGTTCCTGAACCGGGTGATCGGTGCGCGCGTTGTGCTTATCCCGATTGATGTCGCGGCTCACCGCGTTCTGCTGGTGATTCACCTGAGTGCGTTCCTGCTGCGTCAGATGTCCTCCGTTGGCCGCGCGATCGTTGCGAACCTCACGATTAATACCCGCCTCCTTGTTTTCCAAGTGGCTGGTTTCGCCCGGCGTCAATTGGCCAGAGCGAACACCCTGTCCGCTGCGAGCCTGCTGATTGGCTTCACGCGCATTCACGCGGCTCATGGCCGGCGTGGCAGGACGCCCGTGATTTTCGGATGCAAAGTTCGCATGGTTCAGGCTGGCGGCGTGCTCGTGAGACGTTTGCATCGAAGTAGCCTGCACGTGAGACTCGCGGCTGGCAGCCATCTCTTGTGCGTTCGCGTGGGCCGTCAATCCACCCGGCCCGCCGTTAAAGCTGGTGCGGTTCACGGTCGTGTTGTTCACGACGACGGTGTTGTTGATATACGTATTGTGAACAACCGTCTCGTTGACGTGGACGACGGCGGTGTTGTACGCGAACACTCCGCCGCGCCATTCGCCGCCGCCGAAGCCAACGCCGCCGTAGCCAAAGCCGTAGTTAACGCCGCCGTAGAAGCCGACGTGCGGTCCCCAATAGCCGGCATGCCATGCATACACGCCGCCGCCCCAACCCCAGTAGCCCGGAGTCCAGAGCAGGCCAACGCGCGGAGGCGCGATCCAGACGCCCGGCACCCAATAGTAGCCAGCGGGTCCGTATGCCCAATAACCAGGTGTCCACATGTAACCGGCAACGGGGCAAGGGGGCTGTTCGTAAACCGGAATGGCCGGAGGCGCGATCCGGATCGAAACTCCAACTGCGATCTGAGCTTTGGCCGGCGAAGGAGCGAAGGAAACGAGTCCAACGAAGCCGGCAAGCAGCAGAGTCCGAAAATTCAAAAGACTGCGCATATGAGGGTCCTCCCCAAAGGTCCCTTGCGCCCGGCAATCCTCCGATTTGAGGCGTCAACGAACCGATTTTTCAGATTGCCGGTGAGTGATTCAGGTACCCCGGCCTTGGACCGTTAAACCCAAGTGTGCGCCTGAGTGTTGCGGTGGGTGGTGAGAATTAGGACCGGAAGTGCCGTATGGAATACTATGTAAGACTATGAAATTAAATGGCTTGTGGCGCATTTTGAGAAAATTTGACACTAGTACTGGAACTTGTGCCGCGCGTCAACAGCTTCAAGACGCGAACTGTCATGGTTACTTGTTCAAGGGCAGGACATAGATGCGGTAGTCTTCACCCGTCCCAAACCAGTTCTTGTAGGTTTTTCCCATTTTGGCACCGAATTTTTTGTTCAGTTCCTGGCTCGGGCCGGGGCGGGCATGTCCGTAAATTCGTTTGAAATCGCGCGACACGCGTCCGATGAAAGCGGCTTTCAAAATCGCTCCATAACCCTTGCCCTGATATTTGCTGAGAATCGTATTCGAATAGCAGTACACCGCTTCGGGATCGCGCGGGAAGCCGATCAAGTCGTCTTTGCCATTCCAGGGCACGCCATACGTTTCGCCGACGAGCCGGCTACCATCGAACATCCAGATCGAGATCGCCGAGCGAGTGAGGAGCAGATCGCGCTTCTCTTCCAACTTGAGGCGAAGATTCGGGTGGTATTCCTTTTCGAACGCCATCGTGCGCTCGATCGGATAGTGGAAATGAAACGTGATGGCCATACGCGCGGATCCTCTTCGAACGATAGGAGTGCCGCGATTATCCAAGCGGAATCGCCCAGGAGCAAGTCTGGCGACACCTTTGGCTTCGAGTGTCTGAAGATCAATGCCTGGGAGGGGGCGATTTTTCGCTGGCGAATGGCTTGCCGAGCGATTGGCCGTGCGAGAACTCGACGTTGTGTCCGTCGGGATCGGAGATGATGCACAGGTACCCTGCATACGGGTTCAAGTAAGTCGGACCAAACCTAAGCAGGCCCCTCTCTTTCGCTTGCGTCCCGACGGCATCGACTTCTTCTCGCGAACTCAATCCAAATCCCAGATGGCTGATCGGTCCAAGCGGCAACTGCGGCTTCGCATCCGGCACGGATTTGGGCTGGCCTTCCTGCAAAACCATAACGAAGCCGAGGCCACTTGCTTGTCGCCTTCGCTCAGCCAGACCACTTCCATCCCCGTGCTTGAGGCGTCGGAATGGCGATCCGCTACTCGAAGGTTCGTGTAACGCTCATAGAATTCGACGCTCGCCTGCAAACTCTTCACATGTAGCGCCAAATGCGTCCATTGCACCTTCATCTCGCCTCCGAAATATGTCACCCTCAAGTTGAGCAACTCAGAAGCCTAGCGTCAACCCAGACCATACCGGAGACGGCCGCTCCCCGCGCGGTTGTCGAGTCTCGTAAAGGCAACGTAGAATGGGCTACTGAGTGGAGCACGTCGAGTAATCGAGGAGAGGTTCATGGCGACGGCCGAGACGACAATCAAGCGACCCGAGTTCACGAACGAGGCTTTCGTAGATTTTTCGCGGCCAGAAAATAAGGC
>JAFAZL010000545.1 GCA_019239815.1 Acidobacteriota bacterium | reverse complement strand
GACTGGCGCAGGTTAGGAACATGTCGCGAAATGCGCACTTGCCGCGTTCTTGCCATGCGCCGATACTTCAAGGTAACGCTCGCGAAAGGTGATGCAGGACCATGAAAAAAGCGCCATGGAGCCAGCGGATTTCGTTTGTAGCTGTTGCTGTTGCGCTGACGATGTTTTTCATGCCTCGGCGCGTGTCGCCGGCCGTGAAGAACATCGCTGTGGTGATGTCGGCGGGGACGAAAATTGATGATGTGCAGCTTTCGGAGCTGACGAAGCTCTGCAAAGGCGTGCAGAAAACCTGGATTGAGGGCAAGAGCTTCACCTTGGTCATGACCGATCCGGCCAGTCCCGAAATGCACGCGGCCGTTCAAAAACTATTCAATATGACGCCAGTGGATTTGAAGACGGCCCTCCCCAAGCTGAATGAGAAGGCGACGGTCGTTAAGATCGTGGATAGCGATACGGACTTGCTTCGCACCGTGGGTGCGACGCCGGGCGCCGTAGGGATTGTGGACGTTTACGCGATCAACAGTTCCGTGAAAGTGATCCGCATCGATGGAAAGCTGCCATTCGATGTCGGCTATGCGCTAAAGGGCAACTAAGCGTTCTGCCTGCCTGGCGATTTCAAGGCTCGAAGCGCTGCGTAACCTAACGCCGCGACCGCAACCAGAAACGCAAACCATAGAACGTACGGATGCCGTTCCGTGAACGGCCGTGGGTCGACAAAATTCTGCGTCTCGATTTCCCCAGCTAGCCTCGCGGACGTTGCCTCCGGCCAAGTGTGCGGATCAAAGGTTCGAGCAAGATCGTAGGTAGGCTCAGTCGCTTTCGCATTGCCGTAGACCAATCGATAGGTGTGTCCGGGTTGCGGAAAAAACAGAATCGCTCGCGGAGCTGCAAGCAAGGCTGCAGTCACTTCTGTCAACGGCGCGTCATTCGCGTTTACGATTTCAATTTTCCAGTAGCGATGGCGGCAGCAACTGTACGGCGTGGTGATTTGCAGCGATTCCGCCTGCTTTTCTCCCTGTTTGTAGCGGTAGATCGCGCCTGAATCGTATTCAATCCAATTTTCGTTGTCGTCGCTGCTCTGCAGACGCACGACGCGAAAAAACTGAGTCTGCGAAGTCGTGAAGCGAACTCCATCG
Source organism: Acidobacteriota bacterium (assembly GCA_019239815.1). Next base: position 7,623 of record JAFAZL010000545.1, on the reverse strand, counting down.
ATGGGAGCCTTGCTTTCCTCGAGATCAGCAATCCAGCGCGTCGAGGTCTTTGGCGCTTTCGGATCGGCCTGAAGATTCGCGGGTACAACTTCCTGCGTTGGCTGTTTGAGTTCGACCGAAAACGAGACATCGACGGAAGAAACCGGGAACGCGTGCGTGGGTTCGAAGATTCGTTCTCGTATGTAGCGGGCGTTTGTATCGGGGTATCGAACGAGGCGGCTGCCGGCAATGTTTTCGCCGGTGAAACTCGAGATGGGCGCTCGGTCTTTCACGATGCGCCATGTTTTCGCGTCATCGCTAACCGCGATCTCGACCCAATTGATGAAGTTTGTCTGCGATGTTCGAATCTCGACGCCGTTGTGGAACGCGGTCGTCGGACCAAGATCGATGACGAGTTGTGTGTACTGGTTTGGCAGAAAGCTGCGTTCGCGAAGCGTTGCGGCACGGTTTTCGATGGGAAGGCGGGAATGCGGCCCATAGACGATGTAAGGAGTCTCGACGCCGGTATCGTCGATGATTCGAAGGTCGGCAAGATCGGCATCCGCGTGGGCGTAGAGATCGAACGGAATATCGATGCGAGCGGGTGCGGAGGCGTTCGTGCCGATGATCGCCCGCGAGTAGCGCCACGCGCGCCACACGTCGGGCATGTTCGGATTGGCGAGCGAGGACGAAGAGACGACGAAGAGCAGCGTCGCGGTAATCAAGAGTGGCTGGAGGCGTTGGCCGATCGTTCGCGTTTGCGCTGAGCGTCTTTCGCGTGCGTTATCCGTCATGATGGAACGCGGTCTCGCGCCGACTTTTTCTGATATAGGAATGAAACGACCATGAGCACGATGCCGAGAACAAAGAACGACAGGATGCGATAGAAGCGCTCGAGGAACGAACTATCGTACAAGAATACTTTTAATACGGCGGCGCCGAACAGGATTAACGCTTGCCATCGCAGCAGCTGCGAGTGCTTTTTCATGCCGATTACGAGGAGCACCGTCGCGTAGCTCGTCCAGAGAATCGATAGCGCCAGATGTTGCGCCAGGCCGCGATCGATACCAATCGTTGCCGAGCGACCAAAGTAATCCCAAAGTTCGAGAGATAGGGCGATAAGCGCGTAAACATTCATCACGATCGACAGTGCGGCTAGGGCAGTTGCATCTGGCGATTGCTTTACGGTTTCCTTTGAATCGGCATATTGCTGCTGCGCTGAATAAAGTACGAAGCCCATGCAAAAGATGACGCCAAGGTAGGTTGCAAAGCGCTCATTGAAGAGAAACTGTGCGGCGGAAAGCGGAATGAACAAGACGCGAAGCGCCGCAATCGACAGCAACAAATATCCTGCCAGGCGCAACAGCGGAGCAAGCGAGCGGTAGCCCAATCGAACTAGCAGCGCCGCCTCGACAGCGAAGGCAAGCGTGATCCACTTGCCGTCCAGCCGGATCGGGATCGCAATCGTGACGAACGTGAGAGCAAGACCTGCCAGGAGTTGCTGCGAGACCGTCCACTCACCCGGCTTGCCAGAACGGACGTAGCGCGAAATACCGAGATGTATCGCGGAGAGAAGAAGCACGGCCAAGGTCAGCGGCCACCGATACTCAGGCCACAGCATGATGTACAGCGCGCCGAGATACGTGAACGAATTCAACAAGACGACGAAGATATCGACCGACTCGAGGTCTCCTTCTCGAACGGCGCGCAGGATTGGTAACGCGAGATACAACAGGAAAAATAAGGTGGCGAATGCGAGAGTCGTTGTGAGCTTAACCGGCCGGTAGAATTCGGAGTAGTAACCCCAAAAATAAATTTGAGTAAAGAAGAAGGATAGCGGGGCGAGGGTGCGCCAATCTCGAAACGCGGCGATGACAAGCAGCCCGGCGCCGAGAATCAGCAGGTAGACGAAGAGTGTCACTTCCTGGTCGCGACCTGTGCTCAGCAGCATCGGCGTCAGGAAGCCGCCGATGAGCGAAAGCACTGCAATCCGCTCGGAATTTCGCCCGATTGCGACGGCAGCCATCACGGCGGTCACGCCGATCATCGCGGCGAAGCCGACGTCGAGCGAAAAGAGCGTGTAGTAGCGGCATCCCGCCCAGATCGACAAGAGAAGAGTTGCTTGCCCCAGCGCGGCGATGCCCTCGGAGAAATAGGAATATCCGCGGCCCAGCAGCCATTGGCTCCAGGGCAGCATCGCGGCACCGAGCAGCAATCCGATGGCGATGCGGCCAGAGGCACCGATCCAGTTGTTGTCGAAAGCGAATTTCAGGAAGAACGACACGGAGATGATGAGGGCAAGAATGCCCAACCGGTTGAACCAGCTCCCGCCGATTAATGACTCCAGATCGCCAGAGGCGCGTTGCGAGGTGGGAATCGGCGATAGCACAGGAAGCTTGGGCAAACCAGGGGCTGAAGCAGCGGGTGGGACTGTGGGGATGTTGACCGGCTGGACTGGCGGATGGTGTGGGCTCGGAATGGGCTTCGCCGGTTGCCTAGATTCTTGGCTTGGTGGTTCCGGAGTTGGGGTGAGCACTGCCGGCTGCGGCGTAGCAGGCGATTCGTCCGCATGGCCTTCCCTCGCCATGACTGGAGCTGCAGTGGCGCCCGACTGAATCAGCTTCTCGAGTCGGTCCAATCTCTGCTCAAGTGCGTAAATCCGACCGATCAGATCTTGAGGTTTCAGACCACCCAATTGCTGCGACAGCCTTTGAACGCGGGTGTAGGCCAGGAGCGACAGGATGGGCGTTCCAACAAGGATGGCTCCGATTAGAAAAACTAATGCTCCCATTGTCGCGATTATGCGGCGGTTGGACTCCTTTCAAACGGTGATTTTCGGGCTCGGGTGGTTCAATAGGCAACGGAATGGGGTACGGGTGACAGAAATTGTCACTCTCCGGCCTAAAGGGAACAGGAAAGGGGCTAAGGTCGAGCTAATCCCCCTGTACTTTCGGGCAGGTCTCTCAGGCGGGGTCAGGCGAAGCCCCGACGAAAACCTTACGAAAGTCGTCCACAATCAAGTGCTTTGATATCAGCGCGATACCGAGATCTTTCCGAAATAGAAGGGTACTAGGCCGCGAGTTTTGAGATGAAAATGTGTCTGGCGTACCATCGAATTTGCTGCCCGAATCGTGTCAAATGGTACAGGTGCGGCGGTGAACAGGGCCGGTAGGGCAGGCCGAGCATCTAAGGAAATCGCAGCTAAAGAGAACTAGACCTCAGTTAGGCAATGGAATCAGCAACAGAAGTCGGGACCGAGGCCCAGAAAATGGAAAACCCTAGCATGGAAAAGACGGACAAGAGCCGGAAGTGGATGTGGTGGTTTCTGGTGATCGTAGGGGCTATGCAGCTCTACTTCGTTCGGGAACTGTTGGCGGCGTTTGCTCTCTTTGCGGCGGTTTTCGCGGTGATCGGCGGGGTGGTAGTCGGCGGATATCTGTTGCACAAGGGTTGGGTGGTTGCCGTCGAGGGCGTGGTCGAAAGCGGTCATCCGCTGGTGGCGATGGCCAAGCGCGGAGTTGCCGGCGTCGAAGATCTGGCGCGTCGGCCGCTGCGTCGCCCTGGTTCGGCTGCGGCAGCGCAGTAATCCCGCGCTGGCTGAGATATACTTCGCACTCGATTTGAGTTTTGCGGTTTAGCAGAGCACACGCGGACTGGACCTGAGAGACCCAATCCGCGGCACAGAACCAAGGGCCGACCGGACTTGAGACCGGTTGGCCCTTTTTCTTTTTCGACAGTTCGCGGTTAAGCGGGCCGGGAATCGCAAGGTCTTAGGGGCCGGCGCGAGCGACGCACGCTGGCTCCATTGTGTTACCCTTTGCGCCCGTTGGGGGCAAAGATCACCATGAAGCGAAATTTGCGGGTGCTATTGGCCGTGTCGATCGCGGCGATTTTTCTTTCGGCGGGCTTGGCGGCTGCCGGCCGAAGCCAAACGGCGGGCAAAGAAGCTCCACCGAAGCGAATCGCGATTCGAGCGGGACGGTTGATCGACGGCAAGAGCGACGCGGCGATTCAAAATGCAGTCGTCGTGATTGAAGGTGACAAGATTGTTTCGGTCACGCCGGGCAACGCGGCCCCGAGCGGAGTAGAAACGATCGATCTTTCGAAGGCGACAGTAATGCCCGGATTCGCGGATGTGCACACGCACGTCGTGCTCAATGGAGACATCACGGCCGAAGACTACGACGTTCAACTCCTCAAGCAATCGATCCCGTATCGCGCGATTCTCGGCGCGCGTAACGCGAAGATTGCGCTGGATCACGGCTTCACGTCGATTCGCGATCTCGAGACCGAGGGCGCGATGTATGCCGACGTGGATGTCAAGACTGCTATCGCGAATGGTGAAGTGCCGGGACCGCGCATGCAGGTCGCGACGCGCGCCATGACGCCGACGGGCATGTATCCCCTGCTCGGGTATTCGTGGGAGTTGAAGGTGCCGACCGGCGTGGAGTATGTCGATGGCGTTGACGGCGCTCGCAAGGCCGTGCGCGAGCAAATCATGTACGGCGCGGATTGGATTAAATATTACTCCGACCGGAAATATCATTTCGAATCCGACGGCGTATTGCACAGTATGGTGAACTTTACCGACGAAGAGGCGAAAGCGATCGTCGATGAGACGCATCGGCTCGGGAAGAAAGTTGCGGCGCACTGCATCGGCAGTGATGGAATCGCCGCCGCGCTGCGCGCGGGTGTTGATACGGTCGAGCATGGCGACGGACTGACGGACCCTGAGATGGACGAAATGGCGCGGCGCGGAATTTATTGGGTGCCGACGATTACCGTCGGCGCGTATGTCGCGCCGGGCCGCGGCGGAAATTGGACAAAGATGGTTGACCTCGAAAAAGCCGCGTTCCAACAGGCGCTGAAGAAAAATGTGAAGATCGCTCTCGGCACCGATGCCGGCGGATTCGACTGGAAAGAACTGAATCAGGCGAAGGAATTTGAGTATTACGTCGACTACGGGATGACGCCGATGCAGGCGCTGCGGTCAGGCACAGTTGTAGCGGCGGAATTGCTCGGCTGGAGCGACAAAGTCGGCAGCATCGAGGCAGGGAAGTGGGCCGACCTCGTCGCAGTAAGCGGCGATCCGCTTAAGGACATCACAGAGGTCGAGCGCGTGAAATTCGTGATGAAGGCCGGCGTCGTCTACAGAAACGAATTGCGCTAGTGATGCTTCCGCATTGGCGGCTACTTTATAGGCCCGCCGCCATGTCCTGTTTCCATGAGCAGCACTTCAAACTTAATCGGCCCGCCGCCGTGCCCCGTGGCAACTTGTCCGATCCGGTCCTGCACTTCATAGTGAAATTCCTCATTGGCTTCCGAGGTGAACGCAATCGTCTGCTTTGGCGGCAGCAACATCTCAATCGCTAACTCTCGATGTGTCCGCTTGCGCCACACCGCCACGCGATATTCGCGATCATCTTCGTTCTTAAATTCCGCTTGGCCTATACCCGCAATCACAACTACTTCGCCGGAAGGTTCTGGATGCCGATGGTGAATATGAATCGTCACCACCTTCTGAGGCTCGAGCTTCTGTCTGGGTTCCGGACTCATCGCACTTTCTCCTTTCAAATCGAACTACTTTCCTGGGTTTACTTCCCTTGGGGACGAAAATTCGGGTCATCGAGCACGGGCAAGAGCTTGGGTCGCTCTCTAAGGTCGTTGAGCGTGTTGCCGAGCTTCAGGCTCTCTTCCGCATATTGAATCGCGCGTTGCCGGTCGCCCAAAAAATTGTACGTTTCCGAAACATCCGCCAAGATGTCGGGGTCCTTCGGGGCGATCGCTAACGCCGCATTCGCATGTGAGATCGCTTTCTCGCGTTGCTGATCCTCACCATAAAACGTGCTCAGCATCGATTGCACGGGCGCCTCTTTCGAATCAAGCAGAGCATATTGTTCGAGTTTGCTGATCGTCTTCGCACGCGTCGCCTGGATTTTGGGTTCGTTCTTTAACCACGTGTATGCGAGCAGCAAATTCGCCCAAACACGCCAGTCTTTGTCATCCATCGCCAGCGCTTTCTCTGTTTCAGCGGCGGCCTCGGCATAGCGATGCTGGGCGAGATAAAGCCAGCCGAGATTGGCGTGCGCGCGATAACTCGGCGCGATCGACAAAGACTTACGAAATGCGGCTTCGGCGTTCGCCGGCGCTTGCGCGTCGTGCATACCCAGATAGACGACACCAATATCGTTGTACGCTCGCGAATTGTCGGGCGTCAGATCGATGACGCGTTTGTATTCCGCCAGCGCATCGGCCGGCCGTTTTTGCCGATCATAAAAATCGGCGAGAATGCTGTAACCTTCCCAGTAATCGGGCCGCAAAGTAAGCGCTCGTTTGTAAGTGTCCTCGGCTTCCGCGATGCGTCCGGCATGTTCGGAGACTTCGGCCATGCCGATTAATGCATCGGCGTTACGTGCGTTGATCTCGAGCGCCTTTTGAAATTCGCGCAAGGCGATATCGTCTTTACCCAATCTGGAGTTCAAACGTCCGAGCGTGACGTGCGCCGCACCTTGACGGTCATCAATCTCCAGCGCGCGCTGGCTGTTCGCAGTCGATTGGGCCACCCACTCCGGATGGTGATCGGCGCCGAACTTCAACCGATATGCTTCACCCAATGCCGCATAACCCAGCGCGAAATTTGGATTCTTCTGAAGCGTGGCTGTCAGCGTGGAAATCGCGAGATCCAGGTTCTCGGTTTTGTCGCTACGCTGCATGTATCCCAACGCCTTCAGGTATGAAGTGTAAGCATCTGGGGGTGAATTTTTCCCCAAGTTCAGGCCTCCGTCAGACAAACTAATTTTCATCATTCGAGCTAGATGTTCCAGCGCATTGTTCTGCAGCTCCGCGAGATCTCCCGTGTCGGTCTCTAAGTCGATCGACCCGATCTGCCTCAAGCGTTTTGCATCCACCAACGCGGCCGTCAGACGTATGACCGAGCCTTCATGACGCATACTGCCTTCCACCACCATCGTTGCGCCTAATTCGCGATACGCAGCACCGGCGTCGGAGACATTGTGGTTTCGCACCGCGCTCGACGGCACTACCCACAGCGATTTTTGTGCCGCCTCCAAATTCGACATTTCGTTGGTCAGTGAGTCGCTGAAGCCTCGCACGATCGAATCGAAATCCGGATCGATCGCCGAGCTATTAAATGGCAGAACCGCGATGTGTTTCTCGTTGCTCGCGTACACGAGTCCGGCAAGCTCCTCGCGAACGGGCGGAAACAACAAAATGCCGGTTAGCACTAGCAGCAGGATCATGGCAACGAGAGCAACTCGCGTGCCCCACGGCGTTGTATTTTCGTTCCAACGCGGCGTCGATGCGTTGTCTTTCAAAAGCTTCAGATCGCGCGGAGTCAGTTCTCGCGTCGCGGTAGGATGCTCGGATGCTGGCGGCGTCGCTGTAATCTTTGCGCGCGCTTCTTCCAGGTCACTGAGCAATTCCGACGCGTTCGCTTGCCTGTGCTCCGGCTTTTTCGAAAGCGTTCGATAAATGAGCGGTTGCACCGAGTCGGGCACGGCGTCCAGCGCTGACGGAGCCTGGTTCAAAATCGCGAAGGTCATCGCTGCGGTGTTCGGCCGCACGAACGGATGACTTCCCGTAATCATCTGCACGAGCACCACGCCAAGTGCCCAGACATCCGAG
>JAFAZL010000452.1 GCA_019239815.1 Acidobacteriota bacterium | reverse complement strand
CGATGCCGAGGGCGAGGGAGAGGATGACGACGGCGAGGAAGCCGGGACTCTTGCGGAGATTGCGGATGGCGAATTGAAGATCCTGGCGGATGTTTTGGAGGAATTGAGACATTGGACTTCACCTCGCAAGCTTTGACGAACGGCGTTCAGAGTTTGTCGGTTAACCGTAGTCGGAATTTAGGGGTATACCCCCTTGTTTTTGGAAAGAGTGCGCAAGCAGGTTCGTATCAGCAACATACAATTGTCCAGAAAACACGAGTGCGCAAATGATTGGGATAGAAGAGGTTGAAGGGACCAGATCGTTCGCTTATTTTTCGCCTTATGGGTCGGACGGGAACGACAGTCGGAAAAGATGCCAAGCGAGGACGAAATTCCGCGGGCACGAGGGGAAGATAACATAGGCGACGAGTTTAGCTAAGTAATAGTTGTGTATTTGCCGTTCGAATGCATTTTGAGCAGACGGGGTCTGCCAGTTGGGGACTGTCTGCCGGCGATTGCGGGATCGGTTTCTCTATCCGGATTTGCTTTCGAGGTCGAATGATCGAAGGAGGGCTTCGGCTTCTTTTTGTCCTTCGTGTTTTGCCCAATCGAGTGGCGTGCCGTGCCAGAGTATGTCTTTGATGGCGGGGTTGGCGCCGCGGTCGAGGAGGAGGCGGATTACGTCGAGGTGACCGGCGGCGGCGGCTTGATGCAGAGGGGTGGAATGGGAGTGGCAGCCGACGGGGTTGTAGCGATTGGGGTCTTCGCCGGCGTCAAGGAAGGCGCGGACGATTTCGAGGCGGCCGTATTGGACGGCTAACGCCAAGGCGAGGTGGCGTTCGGCGGCGGTCGCGCTGGGTAGCAATTCGCGGATCTTGTGCAGTTGGCCCAGGACCGGGAGCAAACTAAAACTCGCCTTGGCGCCACGGCGAAGCAGAGCATTGAACGCTTCGTGTGCTTCGCGGCCTGCTTTAAAGGCGAGTGCTAGAGCGCTGGACGTATTGGCGCCGTAGTCGCAAAGCAGGTCGATCAGGGCGACCTGGTATCCGCATTCGCGCACGATGCGACCGGTCACGACGAGGGCGAGCGTGTCGTCGATTGCGATTTGGTCTGCGCCTGCGTCGAGCAAGACTCTGGCGACCTCGACGATATTTGCTGGAAGCTTGCCGCGGCGGATGGGATTTTCGGCGATGAATTCCAATAGTGATGGATTGCGGAAGTAGTTTTGGCCTTCGAAAGAGACACGATGGCGTGCGAGATCGCGATGTTGCTGGAGAAGTTGGTACAGTGCGACGACGTCGCCTGCGTCGATCAGGTCTACGCCGCGGCGGAAAATAGGATCTTGAATTCGTTCGTGGAGCGGAAGATTCAAGCTGTCGGAAATTTGGTTATGTTCGATGTGATGTTTCAGTCTGGCCCAGCTTGCAAAGCCGGCCTCTCTGGCGATGACGAGTTGCGCGTCGCTGAGGTGGAGAGGAGCGGCGAAGATTTGTATGTCGGATGAGGTGGGGAATTGGGGGTGGAATTCGCGGACGCGCTGGGCGGCGGCCATGTCGTGCAGGGCCAGCTCTTTCAGGAGTGATTTCGCCTGGCGCTTGAGGAATTCGAGATTGGGCTTCGGGGGAAGAGGGCGAACTGGCATAGCGAACTTCCTTTCAGGCGCCCGAGTCCGCAGTTGATGGGCAGAAAGTAAGTTCGTGAATCAGGTCGGTTTCAACAGGTGGACTGAGTCCTTTCCGCGGACCGGATGCGCCCTTGTGCGCGGGGTGATGGTAGCACGAAGGATTGCTTCAGGGGCTGAAGCCCCTTAAACCCGGATTGTGGCGCGGAATTTCGGCCGGGCAAGCTGGGGCGCAGCAGTGCTGCGCCCCTACATGTTTTGTGGCCAGGCGAAATTTTACTTGACAAGTAAGCATAGACTTATATAAGAATAAAATTATGAATGCAGAGGCCAATCTTGATGGTGTGTTTCTGGCGATGGCGGATCCGACGCGGCGGGCGATTTTGGCTCGGCTAGCGAAGGGGGAAGCGACGGTGATGGAGTTGGCTGAACCGTTTGCGATGACGCAGCCGGC
>JAFAZL010000304.1 GCA_019239815.1 Acidobacteriota bacterium | reverse complement strand
CCGCTAAATGGCGCGTAGATGTGCTTGAAGGATTCGAGCTCTTCAAGCCGGCGGACGTTGGCTTCGGACGCGGCGGTCGTGGCCTTTTTTGCCGCGTAGTCGCCGACGGCGTTATCGACTTCCTGCTTTGAGACGCCATCGGTCTTGATCAGTTCCTGAAAGCGGGTTGCGGTGATCTTCGAGAGGTCTTCGTTAGCTTTCGAGGTGCCAAGGTCGGCTTTCGCCTGTGAAAGCTGCTGGTCGACTTCGGGTGTGTCGATGTCGGCGAGCAATTCGCCCTTTCGCACCCGGCTGCCGATGTCGTGATACCAACGCACGAGATAGCCGCTGGTGCGGGCGTAGATCGGAGATTCAACGTAGGCCTGCGTGGTCGAGGGGAGGACGAGGTCTTCCTGGCCGGGCTCGATCGTCGGGTGAATGACTTGCACGCTCGGGACGGCCATTTTTTCGGTTTCGCTGGCGAGCGTTTTATATTGCGTGCGGCGCGAGAACAGCGTGAAGCCGCCGATGATCAACAACACGAGGACAATGAGCACGAGGACGAGGAAGAGATGGCTCTTCTTTTCAGGCTCTTGATACGGCGAGCCCGTGCCGTATTCTTGGTCATAATGAGGTCGAGTTTCCGTCGTGGTCATTCGTTGCTCCGCTTTGCTACGGCCATACTATAAACGCTGGGACTTCCTGGCCGCGTGATCGATAAATTTTTTCATCGCGGGACGTTCGGCCAAAATGGGCCGAGGTGCCGCGATGTTGCCTATGCTGTTGCCGGCGACAAACCAGATTCCTCTTCGCGAGCGCGCTTGCGTTCACGGCGCCCGTGAATGATCGAAAACACAACTGGGACGAAGAACAGCGTCGCGATCGTGGCGAAGAGCAGGCCGCCGATGACCGCGCGGCCGAGCGGCGCATTTTGCTCGCCGCCTTCACCGAGGCCGATGGCCATTGGCACCATGCCGATGATCATCGCGAGCGCCGTCATCACAACGGGGCGCATGCGGACGAAACCCGCTTCCAGTGCGGCCTCGCGGGCGGACTTTCCTTCGTTCAACTGTTCGCGCGCGAACGACACCATCAAAATGCTGTTCGAAGTGGCTACACCGACGCTCATGATGGCGCCCGTTAAGGACGGAACACTGAGCGTGGTGCGGGTGATCAGCAGCATCCAGCAGATGCCGGCGAGCGCGCCGGGGAGCGCCGTAATAATGATGAACGGATCGAGCCAAGACTGGAAGTTGACGACGATCAGGAGATAGACGAGGACGATCGCGCCGACAAGCCCGAGCGCGAGGCCTTCGAACGACGCTTTCATCGTCTGAACCTGTCCGCGGATTACGATGTGACTGCCTTTCGGAAGCTTTGGTTCGGCTTCGTCTCGAATTTTCTGGACTTCGTCGGCGACGCTGCCGAGATCGCGGCCGTTGACCGAGGCATAGACGTTGATCATGCGCTGAACGTTGTAGTGATTAACGACGGCGGGGCGCGACGTTGTTGTCGTGGTCGTCAAATTACCGATGATTTGCGACGGGACGGTCGGCGATGAGGCAGTGATCGGCGTGTTGAGCAGAGCCTGATATGTGTCGACGCGGTACTGCGGCGTCTGTACCGCGACGTTGTAGCTCACGCCGTTTTTCGGGTCGAGCCAGAAGGCCGGCGCGGTCTGGAAGCTCGAGCTCAGCGAGACAAGCAGGTTCTGCGCGACGTCTTTGGCTTGCAGGCCGACGGCTTGAGCGCGAGTGCGATCGATATCGAGGTGGAGGGTTGGTTCGTCGAGTGCCTGCTGCACGTGGACGTCGACGGCACCAGGAACGTGGCGGAGTTTTGCGGCTACCTCTTGTGCAATCGCAAAATTTCCGTTGGTGTTGATGCCGGTGATCGCGACGTCGATCGGCGCGGGTGAACCGAAATTCAGAATTTGCGTAACGATGTCGGCGGGCTGGAAGAAAAACTGGACGCCGGGAAAACGCCGTGGCAACTGCGAGCGCATCTCGTTGATGTAGTCGGCGGTAGGTCCGTGTTTTTCGTTCAACTGGACGAGGATTTCGCCGTCGGCGGTGCCGAACGTGCCCGAGTTGCTGTAGCTGAGATTGATTCCGCTGTACGGAACGCCAAGATTGTCAAGCAGCGTTTCCAATTCGTTGGAGGGAATCATCTCGCGAATCGCTGCGTCGATTTGATCAGAGAGGCGCGCGGTCTCTTCGATGCGAAGACCGGTGCGCGCGCGGAAGTGCAGCCGAATCTGGCCGGCGTCGACCTTTGGGAAGAAGTCGCGGCCGAGAACGAAGATCAACCCGCCAGAGAGAACACAGAAAATCAAGAAGCATGCCGCGAACAAGACTGAAGTATCGAGCGCCGCGCCAAGCGCACGCCTATAAGCATTGCGCGCTTGTTCGAAGCGGTGTTCGAACTTCTGTTGATAACGGCGGAAGAAGCCCTGCTTTTCGCCGCGATGCTCTTCGGGAATGTATTCGTCTTCGGCGCTAAGGAGATACATTGCCATAGTGGGCACGATGGTTCGCGACCACATGTAGGAAGCGAGCATCGCGAAGGAAACCGCTTCAGCGAGCGGAACGAAGAGATATTTCGCGACGCCCGAGAGGAAGAACATCGGGAGGAACACGATGCAGATACAGAGTGTGGAGACGAACGCGGGGACGGCGATTTGCTGCGCGCCGTCGAGAATCGCCTGAAC
>JAFAZL010000274.1 GCA_019239815.1 Acidobacteriota bacterium | reverse complement strand
AAGCTGCTCGAAAACATCTTTCGCTGCGTCAACATTGCGATGGTCAATGAGCTGAAAATGCTCAGCCTGCGCATGGGCGTGGACATCTGGGAAGTCATCGACGCCGCGGCAACGAAGCCGTTCGGCTTCATGCCCTTCTATCCCGGTCCGGGTCTCGGCGGTCACTGCATCCCGGTCGATCCGTTCTATCTTTCGTGGAAAGCGCGCGAGTACGATTTCGCAACGCGCTTCATCGAACTCGCCGGCGAAGTCAACACCGCGATGCCGTATCACGTCGTCGAAGCTGTCGCTACAGCACTGAACGATCGCAAGAAAGCGATCAAGGGTTCGAAGATCCTGATCCTCGGCGTCGCGTACAAAAAGGACGTCGACGACTTGCGCGAGTCGCCCACGCTGAAAATCATGCAGTTGTTACAGCAGCGCGGTGCCGAACTCGACTACAACGATCCGTACTTCCCGCAACTTCACAAGATGCGCCACTACAACTACGAAAACATGAAGTCGGTGCCGCTCAATCCGCAGACCATCGGCAGCTACGACGGCGTCGTGATCGCGACCGACCACTCCAGCTACGACTACGCGTCAATCGTTGACTCAGCGAAGTTGGTCGTTGACACGCGCAACGCAACACGGCGCGTCGTCCGACACCGCGACAAAATTGTGCTCTGCTAACCGCAAGCGCTGAAACAGCCGTAGGGGCACGGCACCGCCGTGCCCCTCTTTTTTTGTGCGCAAAGTTTTTACAGTGCTTTCTAACTGACGTCCGAAACTTGTTTTTCAATCAACGAGCAAGCGATGTGCCCGATCGTGATGTGAGACTCCTGAATTCGCTGTGGATCGCTGGAAGGAACGTTTAGCAGCAGATCAGCGAGCGGAGCCAATTTCCCGCCACTTTCACCAGTCAACGCGACAAGATACGCACCGCGAGCGCGCACAGCTTCCGCGCCGCGCAGGATGTTTGGACTCGTGCCGCTCGTAGACAACGCGACGACGACGTCTTTCGCCTCAACCAGCGACTCGATCTGTCGCGAGAAGATCCTCTCGAAGCCATAGTCGTTCCCGGCCGCTGTTAAGACTGACGGATTCGTCGTTAGTGCGAGCGCGGGTAGCCCAGGGCGTTCCGCCCTAAGGCGAACTACAAGTTCCGCCGAAATATGTAGCGCGTCGGCAGCGCTCCCGCCGTTACCAAATAAAACCAATTTGCCGCCGGCTCGAAGCGATGCCACAGACTTTTCCGCAAAAGTAGCAATTCGCTGAATTAGTTCCACTGAAAAGGATTGTTTAACCTTCGCGCTTTCGTTGAGTTGCTTGCGTATCTCGTCGGTCGTGGAAGGCATGGCTCGATCAGCGTCTTCGTGACAGTATCACACCTGTATTCGAGTGCGGCTAACGCCATCAAGCACTACAGCAACATAGGGCCTATTTCATCGACTTCAGTGCCACCCGCGCCGCCGCAAACGGCATCTCCGCTTCCAGCAGCACCGGCGTCCGCGCCTCATTCTTCGCAAAATACACAAAGAAGTGCGCGTCGTTCATCTCTTGCCCATTATCGAACACGCGAATCTCGACCTTATCCGACGAATACGTTCCTGCCGGAACGGTAACGCTCTGTCCCGATCCTGCCAACGACGCAGTCACGTCGTAAAGCTTGTGCCCGTCGTAAACAGGCCCTTCCACCTTGTGCGTCTTGGTCCAATCGACATGCCGCAAGTACTGCATCATCCCCAACGGATCGCGCGTCCCCGGCAACACATGAGTCTGCACCGCGTTCGCAGGCGTCGCGTCTCGCCCAGTCGAAGTCAGGTGCTGCACCGAAGTCACCTTCTGCCCGCGCTCGCTCAGGTGCATCTCGTACTGCATGCTCGTCATCGTAGCCGCGTCACTGTACGAATCGAATTGATCGTCCAGCTCAAATACCATCCGCAACGGGTTTTGCGTATGCGCGAACGCCTGCAAGTGCCAGGCATTCTTCCCATAAAGATTCCGCTTCTCGACGGTTTGTAGCTCCAACGTCGCCACGTTGCTCACTTTGGCCACGTCCGCCGTAAAGTCCAGGACCTCGCCGCCCTTAAGCGGCAAGCTCGGCGGTCCGGGATCCGCGGCGGGTACGGCCTTCGTCGCCGCAGGGCTCGCAGCCCCGATCTTAGGCGCAGCCGCCGATGGTGCCGTGATCGCAGCCGAGGGCAGAGGCGGCGCAGGGGCTTCAGCTGGCGCGCCGGTAGGCGCAACCGCCGCCGGCGCCACCCTCTGGGCCTGCGCCGACCGCTCATGCACAAAGTAGTACGCTCCGCCCGCAAAAACCGCGACAACCACGATTCCCATGACAGTTTTGCCCAAGCTCATAACCCTTATGCGACTCGTTTTCCAAACATTCCGTTGCCCGGCCCCTTCCATCGTACAATAGGATTTCGCGCGGGTCTGGTCGCGGCCAATCTCGCGTGCGGTGCATCCAACTCTTTCGCACCGAAGCGCAGTCCGGCCTTCTCCCGGTTTGCGTCAGAGCCGCGATACTGTCCCACCACAGTTCAACCCGATCGGTGGTCTTTGGATGCTGTGCCGTCATGACGCCCCGCGCCGCGATCGAAATTCGGATCGGCCACGCCGCTCGTCCTGAGGAACGAGAAG
>JAFAZL010000497.1 GCA_019239815.1 Acidobacteriota bacterium | reverse complement strand
GCTGCGGCGAAATTTTGCTGCGCGATCGGGTGAAGGCGAAGTTTGGGCGGACGGTTACGATCGGGCGCGCTGCGGTGCTGACAAAGGCGCAGAACGGGCGCGGCGCGTGTCACTATTGCGGGCCGTGCGAACGTGGGTGCAGGACGTTTTCGTATTTCAGCAGCCCATTCACGACGGTGGCGGACGCGCAGAATTCGGGGAACTGTACGCTGATCACGAATGCGGTTGTCGCGCATGTGAACATGGACAATTCGGCGAACAAAGCGACTGGAGTGACGTTTGTTGACCGGCTGACGCGTGAGGTGAAAGAAGTGCGCGGCAAGACGGTGATTTTGTGTGCACAGTCGATGGAGTCGACGCGCATTTTGCTGAATTCATCGACGCGGGAGTATCCGAACGGGTTGGCGAATTCGAGCGGTGCTCTTGGTCATTATTTGATGGACCACGTCACGGGCGGCGGAGCGGGCGGCGAACTGCCGAACATGAATGAGAAGCCGAACGCGAACGAGCCAGACCGGCCGAATGGGATTTATATTCCGCGATTCCGGAATTCGCCGTCGGTGAAGAAGTCGTCGAATTTTATCCGCGGGTATGGGTATCAAGGATCGGGCGACGCTGTGTTTAATTTTGGAGCCGGCGGGTACGGCGCGGTCTATAAGAAGGCTGTGAAGGAAGGCCACTATACGATCGGCATTGGAGCGTTTGGCGAGTCGCTGGCGCGGTGGGATAACTACATCGAGATCGACAAGACGCTGAAGGATGCGTGGGGGATTCCGGCGTTGAAGATCACGATGACGCACGGCGACAATGAAAAGGCGTTGATGGAAGATGCGGCAGCGCAGGGCGCGGAGATGCTGGAGGCGGCTGGCGCGATCAATATCAAGATGCAGGCGCGGACTGAGATGCCGGGAATGGCGATTCATGAATTGGGGACGGCGCGGATGGGGAATGATCCAAAGAAGTCGGTGCTGACGCCGTTTAACCAGACGCATGATGTGAAAAATTTATTTGTGATGGATGGGGCGAGCTTTGTTTCGTCGGCTTGCCAGAATCCGACGTTGACGATGATGGCGATTACGGTGAGAGGGTGTGCGAAGTTGATTGAGAGATTTAAGACGAATGATGTTTGATTGGGCGCGGTGATCGCGCGCGGGAAATAAGCCCAAAACAATTTGAGGAGAATTCTTACGCCCGGGCAAGCTGGGGCGCACCCTTCGAAACTCAGGGCAAGGCAGTGCTGCGCCCCTACCTCATCTTGCCAAGCACTAAAAACCGAGGCGGCGGGCGCAGTCTTGCATCATTCCGAGATCCCATGCGGG
Source organism: Acidobacteriota bacterium (assembly GCA_019239815.1). The sequence goes on along the minus strand of JAFAZL010000497.1, from coordinate 1,949 downwards.
GCGAGTGGGGCTTTGGGGATGGGTGCGGCCGGTCGAGATGCGGTTGGTGATGTGGAGGAATGCGGCGGCGGAGTGTTTGTAGGCGGGAACGGGGTGGCGGAAGGCGACGTTGCCGAGGTATTGAAGGGCGTCGTTGAGGGCGTAGTAGGCGGCGTCGTTTTCTTGCCAGAGGCGGTCGCGTTCGGCGAATTTTTCTGGGGCGAAGGTGGCGAGGCCGAGGAGGTAGTCGGAACCGTATTCGATCATGTCGATGCCGAGATCGTTGCCGGTGTAGACGCGAAAGTCTGGGCGATGCTTGTCGCGGGCGTCGAGGCGTTTGAGTTCGATGAGGCGATCCAGAGAGGAATGCTTCATGCCTTTGATTTCGGGGATGTCGAGGAGGCGGCGGATCATGTCGTCGTCGAAGATTTCGCCGTTGGGGGCGAACACCTGGCCGAGTTCGAAGGCGAGGACTGCGGCCTGACCTTTCGAAGCGGCGGCGTAGACCGCTGCTTTGTCGGCGTTGGATTTTCCGTGGAGGCGGCGGGTTTGGAAGAGGATTGGCGTGCCGCCTTGTTTCGTGATGGATTCCATTTGGCGGCGGTAGAGCGCAGCGATGTCGTCGCCTGGGTCGTGTTCGATGTAGGCGCCGGCGACAAAGGGCGTGTTCGGGCCGAGGGCTTCACGCGTCCAGCGAAGTACGTCGGATTTTTCGGCGTCGGAGAGGTAGTTGACGTAGCCGGTGTCCATGTTGACGGCGTTTTGCAGGCCGGCTTTGTGAGTGGCGACGAGATGGCGTTGGAATTCGTCGACGGCGATTCTTCCATTGTCAGCGTAGGGGAGTAGGGCGGCGGCGATGCCTTCGATTTTGCGACGGGGCTTTTTTCGGCTGAGAAGAGATTCAATCGTCATGTCGATATTTTACGCACTGGCTTTCGGTTTTGCGGCGGCTTTCACGGCGGCGAGTTGGGCCATCATCGGGGAATTTTTGTAGTGGGCGTCGAGCGGGTAGCAGCCTGATGGAAGACCGTTGCGCGGCGCCGTGGTGCAGTCGCTGAAGGTGCGGCAGACGAGTTTGTGTTGGAGCGGGTTGCCGCGGGCGGCGTCGAGAAGGAGCGCAGGATATGAAAGAACCATGCGGCCGAGGCCTGCGAGGTCGACCCAGCCTTGGCGGACGGCGGCTTGCGCGACGTTGGGAAGGAAATCCTGGAGATAGCTGTAGGCGGTGCCGGTGATGATGAGGTTGGGGAATTTCTGTTTTAGGTCGCGCGTGACGCGGAGTTGGCGTTCGACGCCGACGAGCGGGTCTTCGGGCGGCTGGTAGCCGTCGGATGGAGGGAAGAGCGCGGGGCGCTGGATGTGAGGATTGTAGTAAGGGCTGCCGGCGGTGAGATTGACGAGAGTGATGTCGAGATCTTGCAGGAGCTGGAGGAATTGGATGGGCTCGGTGAGATCGTAGGTGGCGGGGTTGTTTGCGTTGACGCCGAAGCCCCAGTGATAGGGAATTGTTTGCGTGTCGGCGTTCGCTTCGAGGACGCCGGGACCGGGTTTTCCTGGGCTTGAGAGCGCTGGATCGGGATGATACGGCGCGGTGTCGAAGGCGGAGAGGCGGACGCCGATTTTGACTTGAGGATTGTCGCGGCGGATTCCGGCGACGATTTCGCGGAGGAAGCGGGTGCGATTTTCGAATGAGCCGCCGTACTTGCCTTCGCGCGAGCGGGCGCTGAGGAATTCGTGGCCGAGATAGCCGTGGCAATGTTTTACGTCGACGAAATCGAAGCCGAGGTCGGCGGCGATGCGCGCGGCGCGGTGGAAGTCTTCGATGATGCCTTCGATTTCGGAGTCGGTGAGGACGGGGTAGTTTGCGTCGAGTTTTAAACGCCGGTCGAGAATGGGATGGCGATAGAGGATGTGCGGCTCGGGTTTTCCGCCGGCATTGGGGCGGCAGTAGCGGCCGGAGTGCGTGAGTT
>JAFAZL010000171.1 GCA_019239815.1 Acidobacteriota bacterium | reverse complement strand
TGGTCGCGGTAGTGGTCGACCTGATCGTCCATGGCGAGAACTTTTTGGGCGAGCTCGACGTCACGCCGGACTACGGCGTTGAGGGCGTCGCGGACCATTTCTTCGGCGACTTCGCTCATGCGCGGGAGATCGACGTAAGGCTTTACGCGCGGGTGGCGGAGGATGCGGACGCTGGCTTGCGCGATGTTGACGGCCTGGTCGCCGATACGCTCGAGATCGTTGTTGATGCGCGAAACGGCGAGGACGAAGCGTAGGTCGGCAGCCATCAACTGATGGAGAGCGAGAACCTGGACGACGCGATCGTCGATTTCGATCTGGAGCTCGTTGATCTGATCTTCTTCGTCGAGGACGCGCTTGGCGAGCTGTTCGTCGGAGTCGAGAACGCTGTGGACGGCCTGGTGGACAGCGCGCTCTGCGAGCGAGCCCATCCAGAGGAGTCGTTCTTTGACGACGTTGAGATCTTTTTCGAAGTGGCGTTCCATTTGTTCCTCAGTGAAACTCAACGGCTGAGCCGCGACCTAGTAAAACCGCAATTGATGAGTGTTGCCAAGCACCGGGCGGAGCAAGCCCCGCCCCTACAATTCAAAACCAAGACAGCGTCAGCCGAAGCGGCCGGTGATGTAGGCCTCCGTTCGTGGATCGCCGGGAGTGGTGAATAGCTGCGGCGTCGGACTAAATTCGATGAGCTGACCGGTCAGGAGGAAGGCGGTGTAGTCGCTAACGCGGGCGGCTTGCTGCATGTTGTGGGTGACGATGGCGACGGTGCAGAGATCTTTGATTTGGACGAGGAGCTCTTCGATTTTTGCGGTGCTGATGGGGTCGAGAGCGGAGCACGGTTCGTCGAGCAGGAGGACTTCGGGTTCGACGGCGAGGCCGCGCGCAATGCAGAGGCGCTGCTGCTGACCGCCGGAGAGTTCGTAGGCGCTCTTGTGGAGATGATCTTTGACTTCATCCCAAAGTGCGGCGTGGCGAAGGCTCTTTTCGACAGCTTCGGCGATGGGCACTTTGGAGCCGTTGATTTTCAGGCCGTAGGCGACGTTGTCAAAAATCGATTTCGGAAACGGGTTGGGGCGCTGAAAGACCATGCCGACTTTGCGCCGGAGTTGGGTGACGTCCTGCGAAAGGATGTTGTGGCCGTCGAGAAGAATTTCGCCTTCAAGCCGCGCATGGCGCACGGTTTCATGCATGCGGTTGAAGGTGCGGAGTAACGTGGATTTTCCGCAGCCGGAAGGGCCGATGAGAGCGGTGACTTTGTTAGCCGCAATGCCGAGGCTGATGTCAAACAGAGTCTGTTTCGGGCCGTAGAAAAAGTTGACCTTGTTGACGTTCATTCGCATCGGACCCGGAGCGGCGGCTTCGCGGTTCGTCGATTGCTGCGTTCCAGTCGGTGTGATGTTCACGGCCACAGCTTGCCTCACAGACGCCATATATTATGACCTCGGGACCGAAACTCCGCGTGCAAGTATGGTGCGCGCGAGGATGTTGATGATCAAAATCAGGCCGAGCAAAACGAGTCCCGCGGCCCAAGCCTGTCGTTGCCAGTCTTCGTACGGGGAAATCGCGTAAATGTAGACCATGTGCGGCAACGATTCGATGGGCTGATTCCAGCCGGGGCTCCAATTGCGATTGCCGAAGGCGGTGAAGAGGAGCGGTGCGGTTTCTCCAGCGACGCGTGCGAAGGCGAGAAGGACGGCGGTAAGAATGCCGCGATAGGCTGCCGGGACGATGACCGTCGCGATCGTCTTCCACTTGCTGGCGCCGAGAGCCATGGCACCTTCGCGAAGAGTGTTGGGGACGGCGCGCATGAAATCTTCGGTGCTGCGCAGCGTGATGGGAATCATCATGACACCAAGAGCGACACCGCCGGCGAGCGTGGAAAAGTGTTTGAACGGAAGAACGAGGATCGAGTAAGCGAAGATGCCGATGACGATCGACGGAACGCCGTTGAGCAAGTCGGCGGCGTAGCGGACGACGAAAGCGGTGGAGCTGCCGCTGAACTCAGCGAGATAGATGGCGCCGAGGAAGCCGATGGGCACGCCGATGAGCGTGGCGAGAAGCAGGAGCTTGGCGCTGCCGACGATCGCGTTGGCCATACCGCCGCCAGTTTCGCCGACGGGAACGGGAAGCTTGGTGAAGAAGTTCCAGTTGATGGAGGTGCCGCCGTGGTAGACGAGATAGCCGAGGATGAAGAAGAGGACGGCGACAGCGACGAACGCACAAACACCCGTCATTGTGAGCATGAAGCCGCTCACGAACTTGCGCCAACGGAGACGGGCATTTCCTGCGGGCATCAGTGACCTCCTCCGCCGCGCTGCGAGGTGGCGACAATCAGGATGCGGGCGAGGCCATTGAGGATGAATGTGAGGAGGAAGAGAACGAGGCCGAGCTCGATCAAAGCCTGGAGATAAAGGTCGCCGGTGGCTTCGGTGAATTGGTCGGCGATGACGGCGGCGATGGAGTAGCCCGGGGAAAAGAGCGATGCGCTTATGTTGGGCGCGTTGCCGATGACCATGGTGACAGCCATCGTTTCGCCGAGGGCGCGGGCGAGCGCGAGGAAAATCGAGCCCATAATGCCGAT
>JAFAZL010000949.1 GCA_019239815.1 Acidobacteriota bacterium | reverse complement strand
CACCGCATCACCGGCTACAACGAGGCGATGATCATCTATCTACTCGCGATCGCGTCGCCGACGCACGGTGTTCCCGCCGACCTCTATTACACCGGTTGGGCTGGACAATCCGCCGCAGCCGTCAACTATCGTCGCGGCTGGAGCGGCGACAATAGCGCAGAGACGAAACACAAGAGTGCGACGAGTTCGACGACGAAGAGCGCAAACGCTGCCACGAATAGTGAGAGTGGTGCGAACGCGCGCACAGACTCCGCGGCGAACAACAAGGGTGCGACGAGTGAGCGCGCGAATTCTCCGGCGAATCGTGATGACGCTGCGAAACGCAGCGGAGCGAGCGCTGCGACGAACGCGAATGCGAAATCGGCTGTGACTGCGGGCGATGAATATGTGAATGGGCATTCGTACTTCGGGATCAAGTTGGATGTGGGAGTTGGAAGCGGAGGGCCGCTGTTCTTTGCGCACTATTCGTTCATGGGATTTGATCCGCGCGGGATTCGCGATCGTTATACGAATTATTTCGATAACAATCGAAACATGGCGCTGATCAATCGCGCGTGGGTCGTTGCGAATCCAAAACATTTCGCGGGTTACAGTGCCGCGAACTGGGGACTCACCGCGAGCGACGGTCCGAAGGGTTATCTCGCGCACGCGCCCGACGTGGGCGATGACGACGGGACGATGATACCGACGGGAGCGCTCGCATCATTTCCGTATACGCCGGAAGCGTCGATGGCGGCGCTCAAATATTTCTATCGCGAACGGGGCGCGGACATTTGGGGCATTTACGGTCCGCGCGATGCGTTCAACGATTCGGCGGATTGGATTTCGCCGATTTATATGGGGCTGAATCAGGCTCCGATCGTGGTGATGATCGAAAATTATCGTTCGGGACTGATCTGGAAGCTGTTTATGTCGAATCCCGAGATTCAGCCGATGCTGGATAAGATCGGCTTTCGCAAAGATTCAGCGAAATCGCGCTGATTTTTCGGTCGAACTTTTTTCTTCCTCTTTCTTTCAAATCTCTTTCTTCACGACCGCAAGTTCAAAAACCAAAAGCAGATCCCTCACTCCGTTCGGGATGACAAGCTCCGGTGCTGCGAATCCCAGGATGCTTTTGTGGGCGCGCTCAAAATCGAAATGTGCGTTGTCTCTCCTTTCTCATTTGAGTGCATATGAATAGTAGAGCGTGTCGCGCTGGGCGGGGATGAATCCGGCGTCGGAGATGATGCGGCGGAGTTCGCCTTCGTTGGTGCGGTTGCGAACGCCGGCGGCGTAAACGACATTTTCTTCGATCAAGATGCTGCCGACGTCGTCGGCGCCGAACTGCAAGCCGACCTGGCAGACTTTGATGCCGGGCGTGAGCCAACTCGATTGAATATGATCGATGTTGTCGAGATAGAGGCGGCTGACGGCGAGCGTTTTCAAATAATCGACCGCCGTCGTTTCCTGGACTTTCTTGCCGAGCGCGGTGTTGTCGGCGGCGAAAATCCATGGGATGAAGGCGGTGAATCCGCCGGTGTCTTGCTGGATGCGGCGAATGCGGTCGAGGTGATTCACGCGATGTTTTAGTTCTTCGCCGCAGCCGAACATCATCGTCGCGGTGGTGCGCAGGCCGAGCGAATGCGCGACGCGATGGACTTCTTCCCAGTCGTCGCTGGTGCATTTGAGCCGCGCGATTTTCGAGCGGATTTCGTCGTCGAGGAGTTCGGCGCCGCCTCCGGGGATGGATTGGAGTCCCGCGTCCATCAGGCGCTGAATCACTTCGCGGATGCTCAGTTCGGAGACGTTCGCGATGCACAAAATTTCTGGCGCCGAAAAGCAGTGCAGCCAAACTTGTGGAAACCGTGCTTTCAACGAGCGAAGCAGATTCTCGTAATAGCGGATTTGCAGATCGGGATGCAGGCCGCCCTGGAGCAGCACGCCGGTGCCGCCGAGTTCCAGCATCTCCTCGATCTTTTCGTAAATCTTTTCGAGGGGCAGGATGTAGCCCTCTTTGTCTCCAATGGGGCGGTAAAACGCGCAGAACGAACAATATTCGGTGCAGAAATTGGTGTAGTTGATGTTGCGATCAATCTGGTAGGTGGCCACGCGTGGATCGTTCTTTTTCATGCGGAGGGCGTGCGCCTCCATCCCGACGCCGATCAGGTCGTCGGACTCGAGCATCTCGATCGCTTGTTGTTTCGTCAGTCCCACAGTGAATCCTTGGATTGCATTCCTATTCTATCCGTTCTTCCCATTTCGGGAAGCGAGGGTGGGTGGTTGGACGATACCCTCCCCCCGGGTTTTGCGCAAGAATGTGAAACTAAATGGTTTGTACGTGTGCCGATTTTCAAGAATCTGATTCTAAAGGGGTTATTTGACCGCTTTTGGGCCATTTTGGCTAGGATTTCGCAAGGATGTGAAAACAAAGGGGTAAGAGTGGGATTCGGCTTGGGACGCAGTGAGTGGGCAGGAGCGAGGCTCGGTCGAAGCAACACGCGGAAGGTTACCATAGATATAGCTATGATGTCAAGGTAAACATTGTCATCTCAGTGGTTTGAATGGCTTAACTGAGAATTCGAACGACGCGAGCCTGAATGTGACAGCAGTTAGACGCTCTCGAACCAGTCTTTTTCGACATGAACCACTTCTATATTCTCCGTGCGGACGCCCATCCGTAAGTCTTTTAGTTTGTCGGCGAATTCGTCCCCATCGAGTAGGTCAATCGGAGGTGTACCGTCTCGAGTTGCTTCCTTTATGGCCGCGGGCGTGAATGTACCAGTGGTGATAAAAAGCCCTTTGTCCGCTCTGCCCACCATGGCGCCTCGGAAGTCTCGTATTTCGCCCGGGCCCACGGATCCCCGGTAACGCTTGCACTGGAACAGCACGTGAAAGCTCATCAAGCCATGGACACGTGCGATACCACGTCCATCTATTCCCCCGTCCCCACTCCGACCCGTCACCTCGACGTGCTTAAAACCAGACTCTCTGAGCAAACGTTGGACGAGTCTCTCGAATGCGGCGGGCGACAAAGTCTTAGTAAGCAATCCGTGAAGTTCCTATTTCCACCTTTGCTCGAATGAAACCTCTCGGGGGCCGGCGTTAACATCATTAGTGCTGGTAACGTTCTGGTCTCTTTTGTCGAGAGCTCGCACAGCCCGGACAACATCTTGCGTGTTCAGCGTTTGTAAATCTTTCGCCTTGGCAGTTAGCGCCCAGATGCCTCTACTGGAGTTCTCTAGAACACCGTATTTCTTACTTGCAAAGCTCAGAACCTTAGATTGAATTCGTCAACCGAGTAAGACAGTGACTCAACTTTCCGTCGTTTGTCGAGGCCATTACCTATCAAAAGCTTCAGCCGGTCTTCGAAATAATAGGTGCTGCTTTTGTCCGGACAGGAGACCTTTTCTTCGGCACGACAATCTGTTCAGCTGGTTTGAATGCAGGATGGTAGTGGGCATCCACCTTAATTTGCGCCTCCCGGAGAATTCGCGGCTTACGGGAATGGTCTGCGTCAAAGGGATCGTCGTTCCAGTACTCACTATCGTGGGTGTAGATTCGCTTGATGCCCGCCTGAATGATCGCGTTGCAGCATGAAAGGCATTGGAATTTCGTCACGTAGATTGAGGAGCCTTGCAGGGGTCGTCCGCCCACACGAGCCGCGTTCAAGATCGCATTGTGTTCGGCGTGACAAATTATTCGCAGTTTTTCGTCAGCGTCGAAGAGGGTTCGGTTGTCGTCATGCACGGCGCGTGCGCGAGACCGTTAAAGCCAACTACCCGACCAGCGCACTGAAGAGCACGACATATCGAATCAAAGCAAAGGCAAATTCAAAAGCAAAAGCAGATCCCTCACGCCGTTAGCAAAAGGCGCTAACGGGATTCGGAATGACAGGTTGCCGGTTGTTGGCGGTTTTTGAAAAGCGGTGAGGACAATCCCAACAATCCGAAACCTATCCGACCTGTGGCTGAAACTTGACGTGAGATTGAATTCAAGGCAGAAGCAGATCCCTCACCCCGTCAGCAGAAGGCGGTGATGGGGATTCGGGATGACAGGCGTTGAATGATCGGGATGACGGGCGATGTTTTGTTCGTTTAGGGTGGAGTTGATGTGGCAGTGTGCTGTCATCCCGAATCCGGTCGTGCGTTTTGCGCGACCGCGTGATGGATCTGTTGTTGGGTTGTTTGCATGAGCAGGGATTACTGCGTTTATATCCTCGCTAACCGGTCGCGGAATCTATATACCGGCGTCGCTAGCGACCTCGAACGCCGGATGATCGAACACCGTGACGGGCTCGTTGCGGGTTTCACCACGCGCTACCGGATTTTCCGGCTGGTTTATTTCGAAGTGTTCGCCGACGTCACGGCTGCGATTGCGCGGGAGAAAGAGATTAAGGGGTGGCGACGGGAGAAGAAGATTCGGTTGATTGAACGGAATAATCCTACTTGGGCGGACTTGGCTGAGTCGTTGCCTACGATATACAGGGCGAAGGAACGGGGCGGGGCGAAGCGGCGAGGAGCCGGGGCAAAGGCAGAAACAGAATCGAAGGCATAGTCAAAGGTCGAAGCAAATTCAGATTCAAAAGCAAAAGCAGATCCCTCACCCCGTTAGCAAAAGGCGCTAACGGGGATTCGGGATGACATGTTGCCGGTTGGGCGGCGAGGGGATGACGATGACATGTTGCCGGTGGTTTGGCGGTGCTTGGTTGTGTTGGTGCTGCTTGGTTGTTGGTAGTGCTTGATTGGTGGCCGATGGCGACTAGCGGAGTTTGGCGACGGCGGATTCGAGGACGAGGCGGTTGGGGCCGGTGGCGAGGAGGACTGGCTTGGCGTGCGGCGTCAGGTTCAGGGCGGCGGCGTGGGAGAAGAATTGGGAGAGGGCGGAGCGGTTTTCGGGGTCGAGGGTGAAGTCGATGTTGTTGGTGAGGTAGGAGTGGAGGGCGGAGGAGGGGAGGCGGAGTTCGGCGGAGGCGGCGTCGCAGAGTTCGTGGAGATGGAGGAGGCCGAAAGCGCGGGAGGCGTGGAAGTCGGCGACGACGTCGGGGGTGGCGACGTTGGGGCGAGCGGCCCAGACGGCGAGGACGGCGGAGAGGTTGGTCATGCAGCGCCATTGTTCGACGATGTCGTAGACGTAGAGTTTTTCATTGCCCGAGAGGCCGAGGGTTGCGGCGTCGGTGATTTCGGGGGCGGCGCTTGTAGACGATGCTGAGGGTTGTTGCGCCGCAGAGTGAGCGGAGTCCGAACGAACTTCAAAACCGCCGGCAGGGGTGCTCTTCGGATCGCCGCGCGCTGCTCTGAGTAAACGGGCGCTACCAGGACGACTCGGAGACGTGGGTTGATCGGGTGGCGGCACGGACGTTGAGGAAAGAGCGGGCGGAGTGAACCCCGCCCCTACAAAAGCGGAAGATTCGACGGCGAGGCTGATGCGGAGGGCGGGGTCGCCGATCAATAGGGCGGCGTCGTTTTCGGCGAGCATGGCGGCGAGGTCGGGCGACATTTCGTTGAACTTCGGCGCGATTTGCCAATGGCGCGCGCACAAAATTTTTGTGAGCGCTTGAGTGCTGCGGGAGCTGCGGTCGAGCGCGATCGATTGCACCTTTTTTTGTGGCGCGCTCGTGGTCGCGGTGGCGATCGGGACTTTTGAAATGAGGAGG
>JAFAZL010000443.1 GCA_019239815.1 Acidobacteriota bacterium | reverse complement strand
ATGGCTTTGCAACTACTTACAATCGCAGCTATCTGAGAAGGATAAGACTACCGAGCGATGACCCGAGTTCGACTCTGCTTTCACGATCGATGTTTTGACGGCACCGCATCCGCTGCTTTGTTCTATCGCATGTATCGCGAACGGTTTGATGCGAACGCGGAGTTTGGTTTCACGGGGATGACGCACAAGGCGAAGCAGCCGTGGGAGCCTGGACTTTTCGACGGCGACGAAAACGCGATCGTCGATTTCAAATATTCGAATTCGCCGAAGCTGACATGGTGGTTCGATCATCATCAGAGCGCGTTTTTGACGCCGCAGGATGCGGAGCACTTTCGGACGCACCAGACGCCGCACATGTTTTACGAGCCGGACTATAAGTCGTGCACGAAGTTGATCGCGACAGTCGGTGCGGAGAAATTTGGATTCGATACGAAGCCGCTCGCGGATTTGATTCATTGGGGCGACATCATTGATGGAGCGCAATATCCGACGCCGGAATCGGCGGTGGAGATTTCGGAGCCGGCGACGAAGCTGGCGCTGGTGATCGAAGCGGCGCCTGAGGATGGAATTCCCTCGCGGATTATTCCAGAGCTTGCATACAAGCCGTTGTCGGAAGTGATTGAGTTGCCTCTGGTGGCGAAGCATCTCGGGCCATTGCTGGAACGGCATCGCCGTTCGATCGAAATTTTGAGAGAGCGATGCGAAGCGCGCGACGGGGTGATCTTTTTTGATGTAAGCGACCTAGATCTTGAGGGATACAACAAATTCATTCCCTATTTGCTGCATCGCGAATGCGTTTACTCGGTGAGCGTCAGTTCATCAAAAGTGCGCGCGAAGGTTTCACTGGGGACGAATCCCTGGAATCAGGCGACCGCGGACAAGAATTTGGCTTCGCTAGCCGAGAAGTTTGGTGGTGGTGGGCATCCTCGCGTCGCGGCTATTTCGTTTGAGCCGGGCGATCTTGAGCGGGCGAGGGAAGTGGCTGGGGAGTTGGTGGCGGTGCTGCGGGAGAAGTGAAGTGGATGTTCGAACCGCATAAATTTTTCTATCGAGGCGGTTCGACAAAGGCGCGCAGCACGTGTAAAATTTTAGGATTGCTCACGGGCCGGTAGCTCAATGGTAGAGCAGTTGACTCTTAATCAACGGGTTGGAGGTTCGAGTCCTCCCCGGCTCACCAAAATTTCCGCGTATTACTTTTGCTTTCACTAATTTACACGTCCGCTCGGATTCTCATCCGATGCGGAGTTGAGAACAACTGAGAACAAAACTCCCGCGACTCGCTCCACCGCATGCCTTTGCGAGACCGGAATGGTATGTGTGTACGTGTTCAGCGTTGTCTCCAAGTCCGAATGCCCAAGCAGAGCCTGAGCGGTCTTTAGAGTCTCGCCGTTCGCATGCAGGAGAGTCACATGCGTGTGCCGAAACGAGTGCCACGAAATGCGCGGCGATCCGAGCCGATCGCACGCGGGCGGAAGCTCCCGGTTGTACGGGTTTTTGGCGTTGAGCGGAGTTCCCGTTGGTGTTTGAAAGACAAGCTCTTCAGGACTTGCCGGTTCCGTTTGCCTCCGGTGATCTTCCAACCGGTGCATAAGCGCTGCACTGATCGGAATTACGCGGCGCCTGCTTTTCGTCTTCGGCGAGCCGAATTCGCCCGAGGACCCTGAACAGCGCGACGCGAATCGCCGCTTCTCTTTCTGCCAGCTCGAGGCCATCGAAACACTCATGTGGCTAGTCGAGGCACCCGCTTCTGATCGAGTGGGTATCGAAGTCCTCGGCGATAGCGGTCCCTTCCCGCGACTCTGCTGCGAGATGGCCACCGGCTCCGGCAAGACCATCCTGATGTCCATGCTGATCGCATGGCAGGTCCTCAACAAAGTCACTTACCCGCAGGACAAGCGGTTTTCAAAAAACATTCTGCTGGTCGCCCCAGGCCTCACCGTCAAGAACCGTCTCCAGGTCCTTGTGCCCGGAACTCCCGGCAACTACTACACCGAGTTTCAAATCGTTCCACCGGGACTCGAAGATAAGCTCCGGCAGGGGCAAAACTCCCGCGTTCAGATTCTCAATTGGCACAAGCTCGATTGGGAAAGCGAAGAGCAACTCGGCAAAAAACGCACTATGGACAAGTGGGGCCAAAATCGATGAAGCCTACGTTCGGGACGTACTCGGTGAAATGGCCTCTGCACGGAACATCATTGTCCTAAATGACGAAGCCCATCACGCGTGGCGTGTTCCACCCAAAGTTCGGGTCGCGGGATTGTCCAAAGACGAGGTGAACGAGGCGACCAAATGGGTTGGAGGTTTGGATCGAATCCATCGAGCCCGCGGAATTCTCACATGTTTTGACCTCACAGCGACGCCATTTGCCCCTACGGGCCGGAAGAGCGGCGACGAAACCCTTTTTAGTTGGATCGTAAGCGACTTCGGCCTAAACGATGCTATTGAGTCCGGACTCGTCAAGACGCCTCGCGTAGTGGTGCGTGACGACGGGAAACTCGACTCCAAGTACCCTCCCGCTTCTACCACATATATGTCGATCCCGATGTGAAGCCCGATCTGAATCGCAAGGTCGAGCCGCAAACACCGCTGCCGGACCTCGTTGTGACGGGCTTCCACTTGCTTGGGAAGGACCGGCGCGAAACCCTGCTGCGGTGGAAGAAAGACAAACAACCGACTCCACCCGTAATGATTACTGTTGCAAACACCACCTTTACCGCTGCGCGTGTCGAATTCAGGTTCACGCGGAAGCGCATCAACATCGACGGGCTGTGCGACCCCGAAAGGATTCTGCATATCGACTCAAAAGTTCTCGATATGGCTGAGGAACAAGACGAGCCAGTCCAACTTGGCCTCTACAAGAAACCGTCAGCGGAAGATGATGACGAAGGGGAAGGCGAGAACGGCGCGCCGGTCAAGAAGCTCACAAAAAAGGAACAAGCCGAATTGCTGCGCCGCCAAGTGGATACGGTGGGGCTACGGGGTCAACCGGGTGAAAAAATTCAGAGCGTCATTTCTGTTGGAATGCTTTCCGAAGGCTGGGACGCAAAAACAGTCACCCACATGGGCCTCCGCGCCTTCACCTCCCAGTTGCTCTGCGAGCAGGTAGTCGGACGGGGGCTTCGTCGCACCTCCTACGAAATCGATGAGAGTACTGGCTTCTTTCGGCCAGAGTACGTCAACATCTTCGGTGTCCCATTCTCTTTCTTGCCCCACGAAGGCGGCGGGGATGAACCTTCTCCTCCTCCTGCACCAACGACACGAATAGAAGCTCTGTCGGAGAGAAAAATCGTTCAACGTTGTTTGGCCCAACGTTCTTCGCATTGACCACGAATATCGGCGAACGCTCACTCTGGACCTCGCGAAAGCCAAGCCGCTAGTTCTGGATGCCTACGAAACGGCCACCATCGCAGAACTCGCGCCGATGCTCGACGGCAACCCTCACGAACGCGAACGCGCCGAAATCCGCCTACGTGAAATGGCGGATCAGTTTCGATTGCAAAAGGCGGTTTTCTCGACGGCTGGGTACATCCATGAGCAGATGAAGGCGACTTGGAAGGGGAATCGCGAATATCTGCTTGCCCAGATCATCCCGCATTGTTGAGGAATTTATCTGGAGCGACAAGCTCCGCGTTGACCCGCCCTTTTTCAATAACGACGAACTCCGACGACGAATCGTGATAGCCGTTCGCATGAGCAGCATCGCCGAACACATCAAGCAGGCCATCGATTTTGAAAATAAAGAGGCGTTGGTCCCCATTTTTGACACTGAACGTCCCATTCGCTCCACCGGCGACATGCTCCCCTGGTATACCGGCAAGCCTTGCGAACATACGAAACACTCGCACATCAACATGAGTGTTTTTGACAGTCGGTGGGAAGCCAGCGAAGCGTTCGAATTGGATCGCAGTGAACTGGTCGCAGCCTGGGCAAAAAATGATCACCTCGGATTCGAAATCACGTACTCCTTTCGAGGGGTCATCCGCAAATTCCGGCCCGACTATCTTGTTCGAATGGCGAACGGCAAAACGCTCGTCCTCGAAGTGAAAGGCCAGGACAATCAGGAACAGCAAACAAAGCGCGAATTCCTAGCAGAGTGGGTGAGGGCTGTCAATTCGCACGGTGGCTTTGGGAACTGGTCCTCGGATGTTTCGCGGCACCCGACCGACATCCACGAAATTCTTCATGCCCAAGTCAGAATGCCCTAAACATTGTCGTCGTTAGGTAGGGCGCTGCTACTGGTGTGGGCGGATAAACAGATGCATCGATCCACTTTTGTTCTAGATCGGCAACAACAGGAGCCTTTGAATCGATGATTTCCATAGTATGAAAAGCTTTGCGACCAGCGTCTTTAAGAGAGGACCCGACTAGCCAGCATCGCTCATTAAATACAATGTGACGACCATGAAGTTTCGCATGCTGTCTGACTTGAATCTGATGTCCCTCGGTTTGGAACGCCTTGAGCGCCGCTTCAAAACCGCTTTCAACTGAGCTTGAGTGCGCCCCCGTCAACAATCGCACTGGCGCATAGATTGTCCGAAGGCAATCCAGGGTTCCCACGCCAATGTAGGGATCGACGACGAAAATTTCCGTCTGTGCAGATTCGAGCATTTCGCGTATTTGCGATTTAGCAGCGAACGGTTTCTGCTCGGCGACAGCAATTCGCGCGCAATTCCTGGGTCCTTCAAAGACGCGGAGAGTTGTTCAATCTTCGGTGTCGCGCAGCAATGTGCGTCGCGGCGTTCCAGTCAGTTCGAGCGATTGCCGTTTTGTTACGTTGTTCTAGCGCATCGAGGATGGCCTCCAACATCGCGTAATGATTTCCCCGGTTAACCTGTTCGATCAGTTGGCGAGAAGCGGCCAGCCAGCTGAATTTATTGCCTGCCCAGATCGTCTCTCCGAAGTGCAATAGGTCGGTTTGTCGATTCGTTGCAGCGAACGCGAACTTTTCAGTCCATTCTCTGTTCCAATGCGGTTTGAAAGAAATCGACAAATCTTTTAAGGTTAATATTCTCCGCCGTCACGGGAAAGATAGCCTCATGCCACAGTTTTCCGTATCGCTGCATCTTGAACCCCTGCACTTTCGTCCTGTGGGCATAGGGCTCCGGGACTTTGAAAAAGAGGGCATAAGAACGGCTGCTCAGCCATTTGACACCAAAAACAATGTTGTTCCCTATTTTGCAGCCAAAATAGTGCTTATTGAACTTCGTCTCTATAGGCCACTTATTCCTCGCGGTAAACTCCTGTAACTTTTCGCACACGGTCAGAAAACCTGGAACGCTCTTGGGGTTGTACAAGGTTTCATACACTGCCCGATCGTAAACTCTCAAACCGGAGACTGGTCGTACTCTCTTGTTGGAAATCGCTTCAAGTTTGTTCACTAATAGCCAAGACTCTTTACCGTGCGACCATCGCGCAATCTCAAGCAGGTCCACGGTGTAATCAATCTTATTCACGTTCTCCAGAGTTGTCCGATCAATTGAAGGCGCAATCACGAGGATGCGAACAGCATAATGCTCCCAGTCGATTGTCACACCATCTGGCCGATCTGCTGCTTCGAGCCAAAGCGATTTGATCGAATCAGGATTCGTTTCCGCCCAAATCGCGTACTGCAGAACTTGGGGGATTACGCCCGCATCGACATCTGTGTTCTTCATTTCTATTACGCATACAGCGCCATCCGAGTCGATGCCAACGATGTCGGGAATTCCGGGCTTGGAGCCACCTCTGACCTGGCGTTTTAGAGGGTATATGTCGCCCAAAACACCTAAGATTGCTGGGGTCTTGAATATCGTGTGCTGACTTTCTTGTTCTGACTTGAACGGGCTCGCAGTCAGCGTCACGGCCTTCTTTTCCTTAAGCCAATAAAGCAGAGGAACGTTTGCCATCGGGGACTAGCCTCCTAAAGCGCTGATTACTATACTTAAATTAAATATATTAATATAGTTAAAATAACCCCAATAGGGTGTCAAGTTATGGGTAATATATAAGTCCGTTAAAATAACGGTCTGGCGGATGGCGAGAGCGGTTTGCGGACCCATCTTCGCGTCCACACACAACCAGTGACTTAGGTGCCGTCGCAGCTTTACTTCCACCGTTTTTAGGTTGGCGGTAACGCGACTTCCATGATAGGTCTTTGTCAAGAGGGCAAAAGCTCTCCCGGCGCGCTGCGGAGGAGCGCGGGTGTAAGTTCTTTCTGATACTTCGGCGCGTGTGTTGGCCTCTCGGCCGCGGTTCCTATTCGAGATAGAACCAGACTTCCA
>JAFAZL010000410.1 GCA_019239815.1 Acidobacteriota bacterium | reverse complement strand
AAGTTCCTCTGACGCTGATCATTTCTCCCGCGCTATTCGTTCGCTGCGGTGGAACCAGCTTTGCTCTCCCGCTGGCGGTCGTCGAAGAAATTCGCCGGATTCGCGCGGACGAAATCGAAGACGTCGGCGGTAAACTGCTCACCAAGGTACGCGATGTCGTTACCGAAGTGGTCCGGCTCGACTCGTATCTCGGCCTGCCACCTCTCGAACCAATCAACGGCTACTTCCGCATGGTCGTCGCCAACACAGGTAATCGCCAGATCGGTCTCGTCGTCGAAGAAGTCCTCGGCAAAGACGAAATCGTCATCAAGAACCTTGGCGAGTATCTACGCCGCGTCAAGCTCTTCCCAGGCACTACGATCGCGCCCGATGGCAGCCTGATTCTCTTGATCGATCTCAACCGAATGGTCGCGGCTGAGCCGAATGAGCGCCGCACCCTGCAAGCCAGCGCCAGCGCTGCCCGCGTATTTGCGCCCGGCTCCGAAGCAATCGCTCGCGGCACGATTCCTACCGACGCCATCGACCGCGTGGAGCACGAACGCGTCATCGTCGTCGCCGACGATTCGATCTCGGTACGTAAATTCGTCGGTCGCATGCTCGAAAAGAACGGCTACCGCGTGAAGCTCGCCGCCGACGGCCTTGAAGCTGCTGAACTCGTCGCGCAGCACGGCTGCCACCTGATCATCACCGACCTCGAGATGCCGCGCATGACCGGCTACGAACTGATGGTCCAGTTGCGACAAAATCCGCAAACGCGTCGTATCCCCGTGATGGTCGTCACATCACGCGCCGGAGCAAAGCATCGCGATCGCGCGATCAAGGAAGGCGCAACTTCATTCCTCACCAAGCCGGTGCAGGAAGATCAGCTCATCGCCGCGGTTGAACAACTCATTGGATCGGAGGCGACGCGACACGCGGTTCCAGTCGCTTAATCAAAGCCATGCCTCCAACTACGCCCAACAAAAAATACCGCGTCCTGATCGTCGACGACTCGGCGTTCATGCGCAAAGTGCTCGAGACCATCATCAGCTCCGACGAAGCGCTTCAAGTCGTCGGCCAGGCAAAAGATGGTCGCGAAGCTGTGACCTTGGCAGAGTCGCTCAAGCCTGACGTGATCACGATGGACATCAACATGCCTCACGTTGATGGACTTCAAGCCACCGCGCAGATCATGACGACGAATCCACGGCCGATCGTCATCGTCAGTTCCGAATCTCGCGATGGCGCCGACAGCACGCTGAAGGCTCTCGAACTCGGCGCAATCGATTTTGTTCCGAAGCCGTCGAGCGGAGTCGACCTCGACATGCAGAGCGTGCGCGAGGACCTGCTGCGCAAAGTTCGCATGTCCGCCAAAGTTCGCGTCGTTCGGACCGCCTCGCGGCTTGCGTCCACTTTACAGAGCGCCACGCCCGCACAGTCCTCACCGGCTTCAAGTCCAAAGTCATCGTCAGCTATCCCCGCGAAACCCGCGTCTGTCGCGTTGGCTTCGCTCGATCAACGCTTCCCTGTTGTCGTCCTGGGCGCATCAACTGGCGGCCCGGCGACCGTCATGCGCCTTGCGCCAGGATTCACACGCGAATTTCCCGCCGCCGTCATTCTTGTGCAGCACATGCCGGCGTCTTTCACCACGCAATACGCGGCACAGCTCGCCGAATTCACCGGCATTCGCGTAAAGGAAGCCGAAGCCAACGAACCCGTTCAACCGGGAACGCTTTACATTTGCCCCGGCGGCCAGCACTTGCGTATTACTCCGACGGGCCGTGTTCAGCTCGATTCGACATCCGGCCGCATCAACGGCTACTTGCCCAACATCGACGTCACTATGGAATCTGCCGCAGCGTATGCCGGCTCAATGGCCATCGGTGTCGTGCTCACCGGAATGGGTAACGATGGAGCAGCCGGAGCCAAGGCGATTCAGCGCGCCGGCGGACTCGTCATCGCTCAGGACGAAGCAACTTCCGTGATTTTCGGTATGCCGGCCGAAGCGATCAAGGCTGCCAACGTCGAACAAATCCTGGGAATCGACGACATCTACGCCGCCATCGAGAAGCGCGTCATCGGCCTGACGAAAGCGGCCCCCACGCCGGTCGGGGTGAAATAATGCGCCTCCCGGCACCCGCAAAAACAATGCCGGTTCGCAGCGAGCAGATCATTCTGTTCCGCATCAGTGGCGCTCTGTTTGCCGTTTCATCCGCTTCCGTGCAGGAAGTTCGAAGCGTTGATACCCTCGCGGGTTCCGCGCGCGAGATTCCTCCATCAGAAATTCGCAAAGTGCGCCACATGGTGCAGCGCGGCGAGCACAACCTATACGTCGTCAATGGCGCGCTTCACTTCAATTTACCCGCGTCCCCTGCGGCCTTGGTCTTCGTGTTGCGCCGCACTCGCACCGCTCTCCTCGTCGACGGCATCGAGAAAATGACGACGATGACGCGTCTCCAGGCCTTACCTCAAGCGTTCTGCAACGAAGAGCGCGGCTGGTATCGCGGCTTGACTGCCATCGACCAAATCGTAATTCCAGTCGTGAAGCCCGAAGGATTCCTGACCCCCGACGAGCTTTTCGCTCTGGATTCAGTGGTCGACCCCGCACTCACGCCCACGGGCGATGACGCTGATACGACGTCTCTATCCGGCAACTCTCGGCCCGGCGCAGGGATTCCAGATTGCCCATCGGCATTCTCGAACGACGCTACTCTCGACTCCGCAGGTCCAGTCCAATGACGTCGCTGCCCGAGTCCGAATCCTTCGTGCTGCTTCGCCTTTCCGAGCGGCGTTTCGCGGTCGCAGCGGGCGACATCGCCGAATTGGTTGCGCCAAGTCGCGTCTTTCGCTTCCCTCACCACACGAAGGAAGTCGAAGGCGTCGTCGTGCGCCGCGGCCGGATCGTGCCGGTGATCGACGTCGCGGCCCGGCTTCTGGGCAAGCGCCTGACCGCTCGCCGTTTCTACCTGATCGCACAACGTCGGTACACGACCGGAACAGAGTGGATCGCGCTCCCAGTCACTGGCGACTGCGAGCTCATTTTTGCCGAGATGATTCCCGCCAGTGAAGCCGATCTGCCGCATGTGGCAGGCTGGCTCTCACACGATGGCGACGTCATCGAAGTCCTAAACCTCAACGCGCTCACACCAGGACCAAATCCGACTCCGCTTCGTGCACCCGCGACAGACAGCCCTCAACAGGAAGCGTTCTCATGAGCGGCACGTCGCGCGTCCCAAAGATTTTGCTGATCGACAGCAATGTTTATTTCTCAAAGCGTCTCGCCGATGCTCTCAAGAAAGACGGCTTCCAGGTTCTCTCCAGCACGCAGCCCGCTTTCGCGCTGACTACGCTGGAATACGACACTCCCACAGCCGTTGTTTGCGCCACCAACATGCGCGAAATGGGCGCGCTCGAACTCGCAAACATCATCCGGGCCGATCCGAAAAACGCGACCCTGCCGATCATCGCTCTCGGCGATGGGAGCCAGCGCGCTCTGATGGAAGCATTCCAGGCCGGATGCGACGACTATATCGATCGTCAACGCCAGCCGGCGGTCATCGCCTCGCACATCCGAAACATCATCACCAGTAAAGCCGAAGGCTTTCAGCCGACGCAGATGCTCGCGCAGGCCGACACCAGCCTCAGTGGCAGCTTGACGCACCACGACCTGCCTGGCGTCCTGCAAATGCTCGGTCACGCGCGCCAGACCGGCGCTCTTCACATCAACGCCGGCGCCACCGATGCCGTCCTCTTTTTCGACGCAGGCAACATCAACCACGCCGAGTGCGGTTCCCTCTTCGGTGACGAAGCCGTAATCCACATCGTCAAAAACTGCATCCAGGGCGGCGAAGGCATCTACAAATTTGTCTACGGCGCAACAACTCCGCGCACTACGGTTCTGCGCTCCGCTACAGATTTGATGCTCGACGCGATGCGCGAATACGACGAGAGCGCGCTAGGCGGTCCCGAAAAATCGGAACGCCTGAGCCCCACCGTGGAGGAATTGCTCGCACCAAGTCCCGTTGTGACCGAAGTTGCGCAAGAGGTTGCCGGGCGTGGGCCTTTGACTGAGAGTTTCGAAGCTCATGAAGAGTCCGTTCCGACTCTTTCTCAACCACGGAGCGAGTTTTCTGAAATTACTCAAGGGCCTATCTCGGAAGCACAACCCGAAATCACGGATCAGTCGCAGGCTGTGTCGCCATCAGAGGAACCGCCTACGGTAGACGCCGCCTCCGCTGAATCCGACAGTGCACACACTGAGAAGGAGTCGGTCACTGGCTACACCGAAACCGTCCCATCTTCAAACGAGGAAATTTGCGAAGGCGCGATTGTTCTAGCCCACGAAGAAGAAATCTCGCTCCTCGAAAAAATTCTCATAGAACTCGCGTCACGCCACATCGTCGAAGAAGAACACCCCGCGGATCTCGCAGACAAGGAAGCACAATGAGCGAAACCATGGCACTGCCACCGTTGACCGACGCGTCCTCCAAAAAGACACCGACCGTCTATTTCATCGACGACTCCGCCACCATGCGCGAAGTCATCAAGATTGCTTTCCGCCGCGAGAACTTCAACGTCATCACCTGCGGCGATGCGGCTTCCGCCTTGTCACAATTCGACCACAACCCGCCCGACGCCGTGATCACCGACGTCATCATGCCC
>JAFAZL010000364.1 GCA_019239815.1 Acidobacteriota bacterium | reverse complement strand
ATTGGTGTGTTCGCGCAGGATCCGGGGCAGGACCCTGCGGCTCCCGAGAGGCCGGCGGATGCACCGCCGGCTACGCCTTCCGAGAAGAAGCCGCTACCGAAGAAAAATAAGGACAACGCAACGGAGTCGGCGGACGATCAACCGAAGTGGGATCCGCTGCGCGCGGAGAAGGATATTGAGGTTGGGCAGTACTACATGAAGAAGGGCGATGTCGACGCGGCGATTGACAGGTTTCAGGATGCGACGGACGCGAAGCCGGGGTACGCGGTGCCGTTTAAGTATTTGGGCGAGGCGCAGGAGAAAAAGGGGCTGAAGAAGCCGGCGGCGAAGTCGTATCAGAGGTATTTGGATTTGTATCCGAAGGCGGAAGACGCGGAGAAGATTCGGAAGAAGATTGAGAAGCTTTACAAGGAGGCGGAGAAGGAGAAGAAGGATATTCGGTGAGGAGTTGCGCAACCCACGCGCGGGGCGGCACGGATACAGCGGCGAGGCTTCGCGGCCATTTGGGAGATGCCACTGAAAGGCTGAGATCCTTCGGCGGCCTGCGGACGCCTCAGGATGACAAGTTGAGCGGTGGATTGGGTGGTGGGTTGAGCGGGTGATGGTTTACGGGCAAGGGTCGGGTGACTTCGTTAGCGGGCGAGGCGGTCGAGGATTTTGCGGGCGCGGTCGAACTGGGCGAATTGCTTTTCTTCGGCGCGGAATTCGGGTGAGTGGGAGATCAGGGAACAGCCGGAGCGGCGCGTGGGGTGCTTGACGTGGAGCATTTCGTGGAAGAGGACGTACTCAACGGCGCATTGCGGGACACTGGGCCGATCCATGCGGCGATTGAGCAGGATGTGGTTGGGGCCGGGGTCGTAGCAGCCGAATTGACGGCGCCAGGATCGATTGCTCCAGCCGATGTTGGGGCGGGCGAGTTTTCCTTCGAAGTATTTCCGATTTAATTCATCGAACAATTTGTGGAGATCGAAGTGACGGCCTTGCGGCTGCGTCGCTGCGCGAACGCGCGCGCCACGCATGCGGTTGATGCGCGCGCGTGTCTTGTGGGAGCGAGCGTAATCGAGATAGGGAGCTGTAAGATCGCGCGAAGCCCGGCGGCGGTAGACGCGAGCGAGGAGCAACGCGGCCGCGGCTTCGAGTACGGGAAGCGGCGCGCGTTGGAGCAAATCGGAAAAACGGACGAAGACGGTTTCTTCGCGGCGGCGAATGGTCAGCGTCAGCGATTTGTAAGGATAGAAATCGACGTGGAAGCGCGGCGGGCGGCCTTCGCAATTGAGACGGGTGTAGACCCGTTGAAATAGAGCGGCACCGCCGGGGACGGTTGTCGAAAGTTTGGGCATCGCTTACGAGTAGTTTACGAACGGCGATGCGTCAGGTCAAAAATAGTCGACCTAACTCTTACGCCTCACGGGTGGGGGAGCGACGGATTTTTTGGCTTTTTCGGAGTCGGTGATGGCATCTTTGGTGCCTTCGATGGCGTCGTCCAAATTGTCTTTGTAGATGTCGATGTCGACTTTGTCGGCGGCGATTTTGTTCAGCACTTCGAGGAATTCTTTCGCCTTCGTATTGATCAGGTCGATGCCGGAGCGGATGTTTTCCTGTTTCTCGATGCCGAGTTGCATCAAGTCAGCGGCATCGTCGAGGCATCCGACGTATCCATTCATCAATCCGTTGAGCATTTCGCCGTGGCGGTTCGCTGATGGATGCTGCAGTTCGTATTGAACCTTCTTCAGGCGATCGTCGGCGAACGTGACAAACAGCTTGAGGCGGTCGTTCGTGGTCTCAGCGTCGCGGATTTTGTCGGTTTCCATTGGTGAGAGATAGTCCTTTTGTTCAAACTGCGCGCGCAGCTCTCCGCAGGTCGAGAGGGCGATGCCGCAGGTGACGACGGCGCTGAGGATGCAATTTTGGATATTCATATTGGACTTCTCCTGTGAATCTGCGGCCGGTGAATCTGTTTTCGCGGAAGGCGCCGCGGCCGAGTTTGGATTCGACCCTGCACCTGAATTGGATTCGGCAGAATCGGTGGGCCCTACTTGCGGGAGGCCTGGAGGGCTTTGCTCGAGTGCGCTGCCAGCCCGGGGCGCGGCCGCGGGTTCCGCGGGTG
The DNA here is from genome assembly GCA_019239815.1 of Acidobacteriota bacterium. The sequence continues at coordinate 404 of JAFAZL010000364.1, read as the reverse complement.
CGTTGTTCGCTATGGGCTGATTTTCCGGCGCGTTCGCGTTTTGCGGAGGTGACGGAAAGAGGCTCTGCAACAGCTCATCGTCGATCAACGACAAATCGTGTTCGACAATCCTCAGCGGCGGTTTGTATTCATCGGGCGCGAGCAACACTGTTTCCTTGAGATCGCGAATCGCGCGGCGGACGTGAATCTGGAGTTGTTTGTAGCCGTTGAGCTGATGTTCGGCGTTGGGGTGTTCTTTTTTCAGCGCATCGACGGCGGCGCGAGCGTTGTCGCGATATTTCTCCATGATCGTGCCGACGGTGTTGTAGTCGCTCGATTGAGAGGCGCGACGAACCTCGGCGAGCTGCTCGTCGCTTAGTTTCTCGAAGAGCTTGGCCTTGTGGACCGAATTCGTTTCGTGATCG